>NZ_JBHXLV010000057.1:0-33847 GCF_042721685.1 Streptomyces sp. NPDC058459
GGGAAGGGGTGTGCTTCCTTACCCGCGGGCCGGGCGGGCGGCTAGGCTGGCCGATGCAACTGCACTCGCGGGAGCCCGGACGCACCGGGCTGAGAGGGAGGCTGGCGGCCTCCGACCGTACGAACCTGATCCGGGTCATGCCGGCGAAGGGAGGGGCGAGACGCCCATGCCGTCACGTACGTCCGAACAATCCGGTGCCCCGGACGTCCTCGTCGTCGGGGGCGGGATCATCGGCCTGGTCACCGCCTGGCGCGCGGCCGGGCGGGGGCTCGGCGCGGCCGTGGTGGACCCCGAGCCCGGCGGCGGTGCGGCGCGGGTCGCGGCCGGGATGCTGGCCGCGGTCACCGAGCTGCACCACGGCGAGGAGGGGCTGCTCGCCCTCAACTTGGCCTCCGCGCGCCGCTATCCCAACTTCGCCGCCGAGCTGGCCGAGGCCACCGGCCACGATCTGGGCTACCGCCGCTCGGGCACGCTGGCCGTCGCCTTCGACACCGACGACCGCGCCCAGCTCCGCGAGGTGCACGAGCTGCAGCTGCGCTGCGGGCTGGACTCCCGGTGGCTGTCCGGGCGGGAGTGCCGGCGGCTGGAGCCGATGCTGGCGCCCGGGGTGCGCGGCGGGCTGCGGGCGGACGGCGACCATCAGATCGACCCCCGGCGGCTGGCGGCCGCGCTGCTGACCGCGTGCGAGCGGGCCGGGGTGGTCCTCCACCGCTCCTGGGCCGCGCGGCTCGACACCGCCGGGGACCGGGCCACCGGAGTCACCACGGCGGACGGCACGGCGCTGGCCGCCGGTCAGGTGGTGCTGGCGGGCGGCTGCCTGAGCGGACGGCTGGAGGGGGTGCCCGAGGCGCTCGTACCGCCGGTGCGCCCGGTGAAGGGGCAGGTGCTGCGGCTGACCGTGCCGCCCCGGTACCGGCCGTTCCTGAGCCGTACCGTGCGGGCCGTGGTGCGCGGCGGGCCGGTGTACCTGGTGCCGCGCGAGAACGGCGAGCTGGTGATCGGCGCGACCAGCGAGGAGCTGGGCCACGACACCACGGTGACGGCGGGCGGGGTGTACGAGCTGCTGCGCGACGCCCACGAGCTGGTGCCCGGCATCACCGAGCTGCCGCTCACCGAGACCCTGGCCGGACTGCGCCCCGGCTCCCCCGACAACGCCCCGCTGCTCGGCCCGTCCGGGCTCGACGGCCTGCTGCTGGCCACCGGGCACTTCCGCAACGGCGTGCTGCTCACGCCCGTCACCGGGGACGTCATGGCCGACGTGCTGTGCGGCGCGGGCCTGCCCGAGGTGGCCCGTCCGTTCTCGCCACGCCGCTTTGCCGTCCCCTCCCCCACCCTGGAGCCCTTCGCATGAACATCTCCGTCAACGGCGAGCGCCGCGAGGTGGCGCCGGGCACCGCACTGGACGCCGTCGTCCGCGTCCTCACCCCGGCGCCCTCCGGGGTGGCCGCCGCCGTCAACGAGACCGTGGTCCCGCGCACCCGGTGGGCCGAGACCGGCCTCGCCGAGGGCGACCGGGTCGAGGTCCTCACCGCCGTGCAGGGAGGTTGACCATGACCACCGATCCCCTGGTCCTAGGCGACCTGACGCTGGACTCCCGGCTGATCATGGGCACCGGCGGCGCCCCCAGCCTGGACGTCCTGGAGCGCTCGCTGATCGCGTCCGGCACCGGACTGACCACGGTCGCGATGCGCCGGGTCGACCCCGGCGCGCACGGCTCGGTGCTGTCGGTGCTGGAGAAGCTCGGCATCCGGGTGCTGCCCAACACGGCGGGCTGCTTCACCGCCGGGGAGGCGGTGCTGACCGCCCGGCTGGCCCGCGAGGCGCTCGGCACCGACCTGGTGAAGCTGGAGGTGGTGGCCGACGAGCGGACCCTGCTGCCGGACCCGGTGGAGACGCTGGACGCGGCCGAGACGCTGGTCGACGACGGCTTCACCGTACTGCCGTACACCAACGACGACCCGGTGCTGGCCCGCAGGCTCCAGGACGTGGGATGCGCTGCCGTGATGCCGCTGGGTTCCCCGATCGGCTCCGGGCTGGGCATCCGCAACCCGCACAACTTCGAGCTGATCATGGAGCAGTCGTACGTGCCGGTGATCCTGGACGCCGGTGCCGGGACGGCGTCCGACGTGGCGCTGGCGATGGAGCTGGGGTGCGCGGCTGTGATGCTCGCCTCGGCCGTCACCCGTGCGCAGGACCCCGAGACGATGGCCACGGCCATGCGGCACGCCGTGCGCGCGGGGTACCTGGCGCGGCGGGCCGGACGCATCCCGCGCCGCCGTTTCGCGCGGGCGTCGTCGCCCGCCGGGGGGCGCGCGGACCTCGATCCGGAGCGCCCGGCGTTCACTTAGCGGGACCGTCACAGCTCTGCTGCGGTCGCTCACCCGGACGGCGCAGCGGGCGCCGCTCCCGCGCACCCCTCGTAGACTCGCCCGCGTGGACACGACCCTCTCGGACCCCCTCCTCGGCCAGGTGCTCGACGGCCGCTATCGCGTCGAGGCGCGGATCGCCGTCGGCGGGATGGCGACCGTCTACCGGGCCCTGGACATCCGGCTGGACCGGGTCCTGGCGCTCAAGGTGATGCACCCCGCGCTGGCCGCCGACGGCTCCTTCGTCGACCGGTTCATCCGCGAGGCGAAGTCGGTCGCCCGGCTCTCCCACCCGAACGTGGTGCAGGTCTTCGACCAGGGCACCGACAGCGGTTACGTGTATCTGGCGATGGAGTACGTCGCCGGCTGCACCCTGCGGGACGTGCTGCGGGAGCGGGGCGCGCTGCGGCCGAGGGCAGCGCTCGACATCCTGGAGCCGGTGCTCGCGGCGCTGGGCGCGGCCCACCGGGCCGGGTTCGTGCACCGGGACATGAAGCCGGAGAACGTGCTGATCGGGGACGACGGCCGGGTCAAGGTCGCCGACTTCGGCCTGGTGCGCTCGGTCGACACGGTCACCAGCACCACCGGCACGGTCCTCGGCACCGTCTCCTACCTGGCCCCGGAGCAGATCGAGCAGGGCACCGCCGACCCGCGCGTGGACGTGTACGCCTGCGGTGTCGTGCTCTACGAGATGCTGACCGGCGCCAAGCCCCACTCCGGGGACTCCCCCGCACAGGTGATCTACAAGCACCTCAACGACGACGTGCCCCCGCCCTCGGCGCTGGTGCCGGGCCTGGCCCGCGAGCTGGACGGGCTGGTCGCCGCCGCCACCGCCCGCACTCCGGCCCCGCGCCCCGCGGACGCGGCCGCGCTGCTCGGCGAGGTGCTGCGGGTGCGCGGCACCCTCACCGAGGAGCAGCTCGACGCGCTGCCCCCGCAGGCCCTGTCGAGCGCCCACGACAACGCGGGTGACCGTACGAGCGTGCTGCCGCGTGCCATGACGATGCTCCGGCCGCTCCCGGTCGGCGGTCACGGCGAGGACGGCCGCGATGTGACGAGCGTGCTGCACACGACCGGCATCGAGCCGCCGCCCACCCGGACCAGGACCCGGACCCGGCGAGGCGGGTCACGGTCCAGGCCCCGGCGCGGGCTGCTGACGCTGCTGCTGGCGGTGCTGGTGGTCCTCGGCGTCGGCGGCGGGGTCTGGTACATCAACTCGGGCCAGTTCACCAAGGTGCCGCCGGTGCTGTCGCGGACCCAGGACGAGGCCGAGCAGCGGCTGAGGTCGGCGGGGCTGGACGTGGGCGACGTGATGCGGGCCTACAGCGACACCGTGGACCGGGGCACGGTCATCAGCACCGACCCGGCGGCCGGCTCCCGGGTCCGGGGCAACGCCTCGGTCGGGCTCACCATCTCGCTCGGCCCGCGCACGGTCTCCGTGCCCAGGGTGGCGGGCCAGTCCCTGGAGGCGGCACGGGCGCGGCTGAAGTCGGCCGGTCTGGAGCCCGGCATGGTCACCCGCGAGTTCAGCGACGAGGTCGACCGGGGTTCGGTGACCGGTACGACGCCGGAGGCGGGCGCCGAGCTGCACGCCGGTTCGGCGGTCGCGCTGGTCGTCAGCAAGGGCGCCCCGGTCGGCATCCCGGACGTCGGCGGCGAGGACGTGGAGAGCGCCCGCCAGGAGCTGACCGACGCCGGGCTGAAGGTGAAGGTCGCCACCGAGCGCGTGACCTCCGACCACGACAGGGGCCAGGTCGCCTTCCAGTCGCCGGAGGCGGGCGGCTCGGGCGCCGAGGGCGACACCGTGACGCTGACCCTGTCCAAGGGCCCGGAGCTGGTCGAGGTCCCGGACGTGGTCGGGTCGAGCGTGGACGACGCGCACCGGAAGCTGGAGGCGGCGGGGTTCGAGGTCCACGAGGAGCGGGGTCTGCTGGGGCTGTTCGGCGACAAGGTGAAGGAGCAGTCGGTGCAGGGCGGCGACGAGGCGCCCAAGGGCTCGAAGGTCACCATCACCATCCGGTGACCGCTCTCACCGCGGCTGCCGGTCCGGGCGCGCGGTACGGCGTGACACCCTGAACGGGTGACACTCCAGCCGTCCGCCGCCGCTCCCCGCACCGTCCCCGGTGCCCTCCGCAACCCCGTCGGCGCGCATGTGCCGGTGGCCGGCGGGCTGCACACGACGGGACTGCCGTACGCCCGTGAGCTGAAGGCGGAGACCGTGCAGGTCTTCGTGGCCAACCCGCGCGGCTGGGCCACGCCGGCCGGGAACCCGGCCCAGGACGAGGCGTTCCGGGCGGCCTGTGCGGCGGAGTCGATACCGGCGTACGTGCACGCGCCCTACCTCATCAACTTCGGCTCGCACACCGAGGCGACCGTGGAGCGGTCGGTCCGGTCACTGCGGCACTCCCTGCGGCGCGGGCGGGACACAGGGGCGCTCGGGGTGGTCGTGCACACGGGCAGCGCGACCGGCGGGCGCCCGCGCGGGGTGGCGCTGAAGCAGGTGCGCGAGCAGCTGCTGCCGCTGCTGGACGAGCTGACGCACGACGACGACCCGTTCCTGCTGCTGGAGTCGACGGCCGGGCAGGGTTCCTCGCTGTGCTCGCGGACCTGGGACTTCGGCCCGTACTTCGAGGCGCTGGACGCCCATCCCAAGCTCGGGGTCTGCCTGGACACCTGCCACATCCACGCCGCCGGGCACGACCTGACCGGCCCGGACGGCATGCGGCAGACCCTGGACCTGCTGGTGGAGACCGTAGGCGAGGGACGGCTGAAGCTGATCCACGCCAATGACTCCAAGGACGTGGCGGGCGCGCACAAGGACCGCCACGAGAACATCGGCTCGGGACACATCGGCGAGGAGCCGTTCCGCGCCCTGATGGCTCATCCGGCCACGGCGGGCGTCCCGCTGGTCATCGAGACCCCGGGCGGCAAGGAGGGCCACGCTGCGGACGTGGCCCGGCTGAAGCGCCTCAGGGACGGCTAGACCTCGGGACCGTCACCGGGTTCCTCCTGGTAGGAGTAGCGCTGTTCCTTCCAGGGGTCGCCCACGTTGTGGTAGCCGCGCTGCTCCCAGAAGCCCCTGCGGTCGGTGGTCATGTACTCCACGCCCCGGACCCACTTGGGGCCCTTCCAGGCGTACAGGTGCGGGACGACCAGGCGGGCCGGGAAACCGTGTTCGGCGGTGAGGAGTTCGCCGTCCTTGTGGAAGGCGAAGATCGTGCCGTCGCCGGCGAAGTCGGCAAGCCGGAGGTTGGCGCTGAAGCCGTACTCGGCCCACACCATCACATGGGTGACGTCGGGCGCGGGCGGGGCCAGCTCCAGGAGCGCGCGGGCGGGCACACCGCCCCATTCGGCGCCGAGCATGCTGAACTTCGTCACGCAGTGCAGATCCGCCACGACGGTGGCGTACGGCAGAGCGGTGAACTCCTCGTGGGTCCAGGACCGCTTGTCGCCGTCGGCGGTGGCGCCGAAGACCCGGAAGTCCCAGCGCTCGGGGCGGAACTTGGGCACAGGTCCGTAGTGCGTGACCGGCCAGCCGCGCTGGAGCCGCTGCCCCGGCGGAAGATCTGCCGCTGCCCCCGTCCCAGACGCGCGTTCCACCGGATGACCCATGACTCCATCCTGACAGACCCGCCGAGGTCACCCGACCAGCATTGGTACATTTCCGGCATAACCTACTAAGTACGCGCTTACTGGACGGCTCGGGGCGCCGATGGGATCATGCGGCAGGATCTGCCAGGAATGTCCGGAAGGAGCCCATCCCGATGTCAGGCGACCCCGAGGTCATCGAGCTGCTCAACGAACAGCTCACCGCCGAGCTGACCGCGATCAACCAGTACTTCCTGCACGCCAAGCTCCAGGACCACAAGGGGTGGACGAAGCTCGCCCAGTACACGAGGGCCGAGTCCTTCGACGAGATGCGGCACGCGGAGTCCCTGACCGACCGCATCCTGATGCTCGACGGCCTGCCCAACTACCAGCGGCTCTTCCATGTCTCGGTCGGCCAGACGGTGACCGAGATGTTCCGGGCGGACCGGCAGCTGGAGGTCGAGGCCATCGACCGGCTGCGCCGGGGCGTGGAGATCATGCGGGCCAAGGGCGACATCACCTCGGCCAATGTCTTCGAGGCGATCCTCGCCGACGAGGAGCTGCACATCGACTACCTGGAGACCCAGCTCGACCTGGTCGAGAAGCTGGGCGAGTCGCTCTACCTCTCGACGGTGATCGAGCAGGTCCAGCCCGACGTGGCGGGCGGCTGAGCCGTGCCGTCAGGCGGCGTCGCCCAGCCGCCGTACGGGTGCTTCGGCGGCGGAGGCGGCCAGGACCGGCGGACGCCGGGCGATCTGGTCCCGGCGGGGGCAGGCGCCCCGGCCCAGCAGGGCCTGGATGCGGCGGACACAACCGCCGCAGTCGGTGCCCGCCTTGCAGGCGGAGGCGATCTGGCGCGGGGTGCAGGCGCCGTCCTCGGCATGCTGCTTGACCTGCTGCTCGGTGATGCCGAAGCAACTGCAGACGAACACCCTGTTCACCTCCCGGCACGATCGCCGTGTCACCGCCGTCGCCGGATTTCGGTGAGGCAAACCTAACCTAACCTGGCGGTCGGGAAGCAGGAAGACGGAAGGGCGCGGATCGCATGTGATCCGCGCCCCACTTCACGCCTCAGGCAGCTTCGGCCTCACTGGTCCCGGTACATCTCCGCGACCAGGAACGCCAGGTCCAGCGACTGGCTGCGGTTGAGCCGGGGGTCGCAGGCCGTCTCGTAGCGCTGGTGCAGGTCGTCGACGAGGATCTCGTCGCCGCCGCCCACGCACTCGGTGACGTCGTCGCCGGTCAGCTCCACATGGATGCCGCCGGGGTGGGTGCCCAGGCCCTTGTGGACCTCGAAGAAGCCCTTGACCTCGTCCAGCACGTCGTCGAAGCGGCGGGTCTTGTGCCCGGAGGCCGCCTCGAAGGTGTTGCCGTGCATCGGGTCGGTCACCCAGACCACCGTCGCGCCGGACGCGGTGACCTTCTCCACCAGCTCGGGCAGCCGGTCGCGGATCTTGTCGGCGCCCATCCGGACGATGAAGGTCAGCCGGCCAGGCTCCCGGTCGGGGTCGAGACGGTCGATGTAGCGCAGCGCGTCCTCGGCCGTGGTGGTCGGGCCGAGCTTGATGCCGATCGGGTTGCGGATCTTGGACGCGAACTCGATGTGCGCGCCGTCCAGCTGCCGGGTGCGCTCACCGACCCACACCATGTGCCCGGAGACGTCGTACAGCCTGCCGGTGCGGGAGTCGACGCGGGTCAGCGCCGACTCGTAGTCCAGCAGCAGCGCCTCGTGCGAGGAGTAGAACTCGACGGTCTTGAACTCCTCCGGCTCCGCGCCGCAGGCCCGCATGAAGTTCAGCGCCTGGTCGATCTCCCGGGCGAGCTGCTCGTAGCGCTGGCCGGAGGGGGAGGACTTCACGAAGTCCTGGTTCCAGGCGTGCACCTGGCGCAGGTCGGCGTAGCCACCGGTGGTGAAGGCGCGGACCAGGTTCAGCGTGGAGGCGGAGGCGTGGTACATCCGCTTCAGCCGCTCGGGGTCCGGGTAGCGGCTCTTCTCGGTGAAGTCGAAGCCGTTGACGGAGTCGCCCCGGTACACCGGCAGGGTCACGCCGTCGCGGGTCTCGGTGGGCTTGGAGCGGGGCTTGGAGTACTGGCCCGCGATCCGGCCGACCTTGACCACCGGCACGGACGCGGCGTACGTCAGCACGGCGCCCATCTGCAGGATCGTCTTGACCTTGGCCCGGATCTGCTCGGCGCCCACCCCGTCGAAGGACTCGGCGCAGTCGCCGCCCTGGAGCAGGAACGCCTCGCCCTTGGCGACGGACGCCAGCCGGGCGCGCAGCTGGTCGCACTCGCCGGCGAAGACGAGGGGCGGATAGCTCGACAGCTCCGCGATCACTTCGCGCAGAGCCTCGGTATCCGGGTATTCGGGCTGCTGCGCCGCGGGCAGGTCTCGCCAGGTCGCCTCGGCGGCCACGGCTCGGGAATCAGCGTTCACGGTCACCCTTCCAACACTACGGGGTCGCAACCCGTGCTCCCGGCCCCGCTCGAAAGATGAGACGGGGTGACTGCTCCGTGGACGCTTTGCCCCGCGCCGGGCCGGGCCGGTGCGGTAGGGTCGGCGCCATGTTCGCGCAGCAGATCCAGAACTGGTGGTGGACCGCTCTTCCGGCGGCCCACTGATTCGCGCGCACTACCGAGACTTCCGCGAAGGCCGCCCGAGGGGCGGCCTTCGGTGTTTCCGGGGTCCGTCCCACGACCGGCGTCCGTCGTCCCGCTTTCCGGACCGCCCGACGCAAGAGGACCCCCATGAACCAGCCCGACCTGGCCCGTCTCGCCGACGACGGCCGCCCCTTCGCCCTGCTGCACCGCCGTACCCCCGGCCGCGACGCCTCCTCGGTGGAGGTGCTGCTCGGCCCGGTCACCGCCCACGACGAGCTGGCCGGACTGCCGGACGAGGGGCTGGCGCTGATCCCGTTCCGGCAGCTCCGCGAGCGCGGCTTCGACGTCCGCGACGACGGCACCCCGCTGCTGGTGCTGCACCCCGAGGAGTCCCGCGAGGTCCCGCTCGCGCGGGCGCTGGAGACGCTGCCCGCGCACCCGGTACGGGTGGAGGACGGCGGGTTCGACGTGCCCGACGCGGAGTACGAGGAGATCGTCGGCCGGGTGCTGCGCGAGGAGATCGGGCGGGGTGAGGGCGCCAACTTCGTGATCCGGCGGACGTACCAGGGCGAGATCCCGGGCTTCTCCCGGGCCGACGCGCTGGCGCTGTTCCGGCGTCTGCTGGCGGGCGAGCGGGGCGCGTACTGGACGTTCGTGGTGCACACCGGGGACCGGACGCTGGTGGGGGCCGGCCCGGAGGTCCATGTGCGCATGTCGGGCGGCACGGTGATGATGAACCCGATCAGCGGGACGTACCGCTATCCGGCCGGGGGGCCGACCCCGGAACAGCTGCTGGAGTTCCTCGCCGACGCCAAGGAGACCGAGGAGCTGTCCATGGTGGTCGACGAGGAACTGAAGATGATGTGCACCGTCGGCGACCGGGGCGGAGTGGTGATCGGCCCGCGTCTGAAGGAGATGGCACACCTCGCGCACACCGAGTACGAACTGCGCGGGAAGACCTCGCTGGACGTCCGGGACGTGCTGCGCGAGACCATGTTCGCGGCGACCGTCACCGGCTCCCCGGTGCAGAACGCCTGCCGGGTGATCGAGCGGTACGAGCCCACCGGACGCGGCTACTACGCGGGCGCGCTGGCCCTGCTCGGCCGGGACGCCGGGGGCGCCCCCACCCTGGACTCCCCCATCCTGATCCGCACCGCCGACATCTCGGCCGGCGGGCACCTGAAGGTGCCGGTGGGCGCGACGCTGGTGCGCGGCTCGGACCCGGCCGGCGAGGTGGCCGAGACCCACGCCAAGGCGGCGGGTGTGCTGGCCGCGCTCGGGGTGCGCCCGGCCCGGCCGCGCGAGGAGCGGCAGCGGCCCCGGCTGGCTGACGACCCGAGGGTGCGGGCCGCGCTGGACGGCCGCCGCTCGGCACTGGCGCCGTTCTGGCTGCGGATGCGGGAGCCGGCCGCCCCGCTGGGCGCGCACGCGCTGGTCGTCGACGGCGAGGACACGTTCACCGCGATGCTGGCGCACATGCTGCGCTCGGGCGGCCTGGAGGTGACCGTACGGCGCTTCGACGACCCGGGGCTGACCGGCGCGGTGCGGGCGCACCAGGGTCCGGTGGTGCTGGGTCCCGGCCCCGGCGACCCCTCGGACGCGGCCGACCCGAAGATGCGGCGGCTGCGGGAGCTGACGGCCACCGTGCTGCGCGAGCACCGGCAGGGGGTGCTCGGGGTGTGCCTGGGGCACGAGCTGATCGCGGCGGAGCTGGGTCTCGGCATCGTCCGCAAGCGGGTGCCGTACCAGGGGGCGCAGACCGTGATCGACCTGTTCGGGCGGGCGGAGACGGTCGGCTTCTACAACAGCTTCACGGCCCGCTGCGACGACGAGGCCGCGCGGGGGCTGGCCGCGCTCGGCGTGGAGGTGAGCCGTACGCCGGACGGCGAGGTGCACGCGCTGCGCTCCGGCCGGTTCGCGTCGGTGCAGTTCCATCCGGAGTCGGTGCTTACCGTCAACGGCGCTGATCTGGTGCGGGAGTTGATCTCCGGGCTGCTGACGGCGCGCACGGGCTCGTAGCGAGCGTCAGCCGAAGAACACCCCGGCCTCCGCGTACAGCTCCGGGTCGACCGTCTTCAGTTCGGCGGTCGCCTCGGAGATCGGGATGCGCTCGACGCGGGTGCCCCGGAGGGCGACCATCTTGCCGAAGTCGCCGTCGTGGACGCAGTCGACGGCGTGCAGCCCGAAGCGGGTGGCGAGCCAGCGGTCGAAGGCGCTCGGGGTGCCGCCGCGCTGGACGTGCCCGAGCACGGTGGTGCGGGCCTCCTTGCCGGTGCGCTTCTCGATCTGCTTGGCCAGCCACTCCCCCACCCCGGACAGCCGGACGTGCCCGAAGGAGTCGTGCGACTCGTCCTTGAGCACCATCTCACCCTCGCGTGGCATCGCACCCTCCGCGACGACGACGATCGGGGCGTACGCCGCCTCGAAGCGGGAGGTGATCCAGCCGCACACCTCCTCCAGGTCGAAGCGGTGCTCGGGGATGAGGATGACGTTGGCGCCCCCGGCGAGCCCGGAGTGCAGCGCGATCCAGCCCGCGTGCCGGCCCATCACCTCGCAGACCAGGACCCGCATGTGGGACTCGGCGGTGGTGTGCAGCCGGTCGATGGCCTCGGTGGCGATGTTGACGGCGGTGTCGAAGCCGAAGGTGTAGTCGGTGCCGGACAGGTCGTTGTCGATGGTCTTGGGCACGCCCACACAGGGCACGCCGTGTTCCTCGTACAGCGTGGCCGCGACGCCGAGGGTGTCCTCGCCGCCGATGGCGATCAGCGCGTCGATGCCCTGTGCGGCGAGGTTCTCCCGGACCCGGCGCACCCCGTCCTCGGCCTGGAGCGGGTTGGTGCGCGAGGAGCCGAGGATGGTGCCGCCGCGCGGGAGGATGCCGCGCACGGCGGGGACGTCCAGCGGGACGGTGCGGCCTTCGAGGGGGCCGCGCCAGCCGTCCCGGAAGCCGGTGAAGTCGTAGCCGTACTCCTGGACGCCCTTGCGGACGACGGCCCGGATGACGGCGTTGAGCCCCGGGCAGTCGCCGCCTCCGGTCAGTACTCCGACGCGCATGGTCCGTCCCTTCGCCGCGATGACCGACTCAGCCACGGTAATGGTGATACAGGTCACACAACGAGGTGGGAAGGGCGAATCCGGTGAATCAGCGGGCGCGGGCAGGGGTCAGTCGTCGTCCAGGCCGCGCTCGATCGCGTACCGCACCAGCTCCACCCGGTTGTGCAGCTGGAGCTTGCCGAGGGTGTTCTGGACGTGGTTCTGGACCGTGCGGTGCGAGATGACCAGGCGTTCCGCGATCTGCTTGTAGCTCAGCCCCTTGGCGACCAGGCGCAGCACCTCGGTCTCCCGGTCGGTGAGCCGGGGCGCGCCCGGCGCGCCGGCCTCCGGCGCGGGCGCGGGCTCGGCGGCCAGCCGCCGGTACTCGCCGAGGACCAGTCCGGCGAGGCCCGGGGTGAACACCGGGTCCCCCGCGGCAGTACGGCGGACCGCGTCCAGCAGTTCGCCGGTGGAGGCCGACTTCAGCAGATAGCCGGTGGCGCCCGACTTCACGGCCTCCAGCACATCGGCGTGCTCGCCGCTGGCGGAGAGCACCAGGACGCGCAGGGCCGGGTTGTGGGCGATGAGTTCCTTGCAGACCTGCACCCCGGGCTTGGCGGGCAGGTTGAGGTCGAGCACCAGCACGTCGGGGGCGGCGGCCCTGGCCCGGCGCACCGCCTGCTCGCCGTCGCCCGCGGTGGCCACGACGTGCAGCCCGGACTCGGCGAGGTCGCGGGCGACCGCGTCGCGCCACATGGGGTGGTCGTCGACCACCATCACCTTGATCGGGTCCCGCTCGCTCATCGCCGTTCCGCCTTCCCCCGCACCCGCCGGGCGCTCTTCGGTACCTTCAACTCGACCTCGGTGCCCTGTCCGGGCACGGAGATCACCTCCGCGCTGCCGCCGAGGTCGCGCAGCCGTCCCCGGATCGACTGGGCCACCCCGAGCCTGCCCTCGCCCTCGGCCAGGGCGAGCCGGCCCTCGGGGATGCCGGGACCGTCGTCGCGGACGGTGACGATGACCGCGCCGGGCTCGTCCTCGACCAGAATCCAGGCGCGCGCTTCCTCGCCCGCGTGCCGGCGCACGTTCTCCAGGGCGGCACCGACGGCGGCCGCCAGCTCCCGCGCGGCGGCCGGGTCCAGCGGGACCGGGGCGCCCGGTTCGGCCAAGCTCACCCGGTGCCCGGCGTACGGGGCGAGCAGCGTGCGCAGGTCGAGCGGGCCGTCACCGTCGGGCACCGGGCCCATCGGGGTGCGGGCGGCGGGGAGCATGCCGCCGGAGACCAGGGTGCGCAGGGCGATCTCCTGGTCCCCGGCGAGCCGGCCCAGCTCGGCCGCCTCACCGCCGATGACCGCGCCGCGCCGCTGCACCATGGCCAGTACCTGGAGCACGCTGTCGTGGATGTCCCGGGCGAGGCGCTCCCGCTCACGGGTGGCGGCCTCGATCTCCAGGGCGCGGGCGAGGGTGCGCTCGGAGGCGCGGGCGACCTCGACCACGTAACCGATGGCGATGGCGGCGACCCAGACCAGGATCACGTTGTGCACGGTGTCCCGCGCCGGGGCGCCCCGCTCGACCAGGTTGGCCACGGCGACCGCCGTGGAGGCGCCGGCCGCCCAGCGCCAGCCGCCCTTCAGGGCGAAGGCCAGCACCGCGCCTGCCGTCCATATCGACGGCAGGGTGGGACCGCCGTCCGCGATGCGTTGCGGGTCGTCGGCGAGGGGGGTGAGCAGGATGCCGAGGACGGCCACGGCCAGGTCGGCCGCGAGGAAGCGCCGGGTGCAGCGGGCCGCGCCGGTCACCCGGGTCAGGGTGGTGAGCGTCCAGGCGGCCAGCAGGGCGTAGTAGGCGAGGGCCAGCCAGGGGCGGACGAAGTGGCCGTAGGCGGTGGCGCCCAGGCCGATGGCGTACAGCATCGTCAGGACGCGGTAGCCGGTGAGCGCGCGCCACAGCGGCAGCTCCACCGACATCCGCATCGTTTGCCCACCCCTGGCCACGGCGCCCCCCGCCTCCCCCGGACCGGGTCCGCTACGCCCCGGTCCTCTCCGTCTCCTTCTCGGCCTTGCCGGCTTCCTTCGCCGCCTTGGCCGCCTCCGCCAGTTGCCGCTTCGCGGCGGTCGCGTAGATGTCGACGTACTCCTGGCCGGAGAGCTTCATGATCTCGTACATGACCTCGTCGGTCACCGCCCGCAGCACGAACCGGTCGTGGTCCATGCCCTCGTAGCGGCTGAAGTCCAGCGGCTCGCCGATCCGGATGCCGGGCCGCATCAGCTTCGGCATCACCTTGCCGGGCGGCTGGATCTTCTCGGTGTCGATCATCGCCACCGGGATGACCGGCGCCCCGGTGGCCAGCGCCACGCGGGCCAGACCGCCGGGCTTGCCCCGGTAGAGCCGGCCGTCCGGCGAGCGGGTGCCCTCGGGGTAGATGCCGAACAGCTCACCGCGCTTCAGCACGTCTATGCCGCTCTTGATCGCGGCCTCGCCCGCACCGCGCGCGCCGGAGCGGTCGACGGGGAGCTGACCCACGCTCTTGAAGAAGGCGGCCGTCAGCCGTCCCTTGACTCCGGGGGTGGTGAAGTACTCGGCCTTGGCGATGAAGGTGACCTTGCGGTCCAGCATCACGGGCAGGAAGAACGAGTCGGAGAAGGACAGGTGATTGCTCGCCAGGATCGCGGGCCCCTCGGCCGGGATGTTCTCCAGCCCCTCGACCCAGGGTCTGAAGGCGACCTTGAGCGGCCCCCCGATGGCAACCTTCATCGTGCCGTACAACACCCGCGTGCCTCCCGTTTCCGTCGAACAGACCTTAACCCGGACCGCCACCGATGGCGCCGACGACCCTGGTCGGTGGCGGTGCGGTCGCGTACGGTGAAGCAGGTCCCCAGTACCGCACTCCCCATACGTCCCCATACCGGAACAGGAGCCCGAAGGTGCCGGTCATTCCCGGAGCCGAGCCGTACCGCCATGACGGCGGAGAGGTGGGCGTCCTCCTCTGCCACGGCTTCACCGGCTCGCCCCAGTCGCTGCGCCCGTGGGCGGAGCACCTCGCCGCGCACGGGCTGTCGGTGTCGCTGCCCCTGCTGCCCGGCCACGGCACCCGCTGGGAGGACCTGCGGGCCACCGGCTGGCAGGACTGGTACGCGCACCTCGACCGCGAGCTGTGGCAGCTCTCCGAGCGCTGCGAGCGGGTGTTCGTCGCGGGGCTGTCGATGGGCGGCGCGCTGGCGCTGCGGCTGGCGGCCCGGCACGGCGAGCGCGTCGCCGGAGTGGTCGTCGTCAACCCGGCGAACCGGTTGCACGGACTCGCCGCGCACGCGCTGCCCGTGGTCCGGCACCTGGTGCGCTCGACGAAGGGCATCGCCAGCGACATCGCCAAGGACGCCACCACGGAGCTGGGCTACGACCGGGTCCCGCTGCACGCGGCGCACTCCCTGCGGCAGTTCCTGCGCCTGGTCGACGGTGAGCTGCCGCAGGTCACCCAGCCGTTGCTGCTGCTGCGCAGCGCCGTGGACCATGTGGTCCCGGCGGCGGACTCGGCGCGGGTGCTGAGCCGGGTGTCCTCCACGGACGTGACCGAGAGCGTGCTGGAACAGAGTTACCACGTGGCGACGTTGGACCATGACGCGGACCGGATCGTCGAGGAGAGCCTCGCCTTCATCGGCCGGCTCGCACCCCGTGTCGGCGAGGAAGGGACGGCCCCCGTTGGCTGAGCACGACTCCGACCGCGAAGGCCGCGAGCCGGACGAACCGGGCGTGCCCTTCGACGAGGACGCCGTCTGGCGCGCCATCGTCGCGGGGTACGGCGACGAGCCGCCGGACCCGCCGGGCTCCAGGCCCTTCCGGTCCGTCGAGGATCTCGCCCTGCCGGAGAAGGACCCCGAGCCGGACGGGGCGGGGGACGAGACGAGGAACGAAACGGGGGACAAGGACGGGGGCGCGGCGAAGCCGGTGCCGGTGCGCCCGCTGGGCAGCTCGGTCACCTTCGCACCCGGGGTCGGCCCCCGTGACCACTCCCCGGCCGAGCCGTCCGAAGCGGCCGGGGACTCCGACGACTCCGAGTACGGCGACGACGGCGAGGGCCACTTCGTACCGCCCGAGCCGCCGCCGCTGCCGGACGCCGACACCACGGCCAAGTTCGCCTGGCTGGGAGTGGTCGGCGGCCCGGTCCTGCTGCTGCTCGCCGTGCTGCTGGGCTGGGAGATGACCTGGTGGCTGACGACGCTCTCCATCGGCGGCTTCCTCGGCGGCTTCGTCACCCTGGTGGCGCGGATGGGCACGGACGACGACGACGGCGACGACCCCGGCCGGGGGGCCGTCGTCTGAGCCCTACTGCGTGCTCGCCGGGATTCTGAGGGCGGCCAGGACCGGGAGGTGGTCCGTGGCCGCCCTAAGGTCGCTCCCGGTGACACCGGGCAGGTCGGCGGGCACCCCGCAGGCCAGCACCTCGATGCCCTCGGTGGCGAGGACGGCGTCGATACGGCGGCCGGGGGCTCGGGCGGGGAAGGTGTCCGTACCGCCCCGGGGGGCGACGGCCGCGCCGTCCTGGAGGGCGCCGGCGAGCAGGGTGAAGGCGGGGCCGGCGGGGCCCTCGTTCAGGTCGCCGCCGACCACGGCGTGCGGCACGCCCAGTGCGGCGAGGCGGTCCAGCAGCAGGCCGCTCTGCGCCTGCCGCTCGGCCCGCTGGAGCCCGAGGTGGCAGCAGACGAGCCCCGCGCGGGCCTTGCCGAAGCGGACGACCGCGGTGGCGAGGCCCCTTCGGTGCTGGCCCGGGGTGAGGGGCAGCAGGACGTCCTCGGTGTGCTCGACCGTGGCCCGCAGGGAGCAGAGGATGGCGGGGCCGGCCGCGGGGGCTCCGCCGGTGAGGTAGACCAGGTCGGTGGCCTTGGCGAGGCGGGCCAGCTTCTTGCGCCAGCGGAAGAAGCGGGGGGCCTCCTGGAGGAGGAGCACGTCGGGGGCGCAGGCGCCGATGATCCTCGCCAGGGCCCGGGTGTCGTCCCTCAGCGAGCGGACGTTGTAGCTGAGGACCCTGATGACCGCGGAACCGTCTGACTCCGTACGGGAGTTGGGGAACGGGGTTGGCATGTGATCAACCTACTCGGGGCGCGGGGATCTTTCCCCGCGCCCCTGAAGTCGGTGCACTCGTCCGAGCTACATGACCGGGTCCGGCTCCCTCGCCAGGTCGGCCGCGCCCACCAGGCCGGCCTTGTTGCCGAGCTGGGCGGCGATGACGTCGGCGACCGGGCGCCAGTTGCCGCCGACCAGCCAGCGCTTGTACGACTTGCGGATCGGGTCGAGGACCAGCTCGCCCTCGTCCGAGAGGCCGCCGCCCACGATGAACGCGGACGGGTCGAACAGCGAGGCCAGGTCAGCGAGGCCGGCGCCCGCCCAGCGGGCCAGCTCGCGGTAGGAGTCCACGGCGACCGGGTCGCCCTGGCGGGCGGCCACCGAGATGTGCTTGCCCTCGATGCCGTCGGGCGTGCCGTCGCCGAGGCCGAGCAGGATCTCGGCGTTCTCCGGGGTGGCGTTGGCGCGCTGCTTGGCGTAGCGGACCAGGGCGCGGCCGGAGGCGTACTGCTCCCAGCAGCCCTGCGAGCCGCAGCCGCACAGCAGGCCGTCCGGCACCATCCGGATGTGGCCGAACTCGGCGGCCACGCCGAAGTGACCCCGGCGCAGCTTGTTGCCGATGATGATGCCGCCGCCCAGGCCGGTACCGAGCGTGATGCAGATGACGTTGCGGTGACCCTTGCCGGCGCCGAACCTGTACTCGCCCCAGGCGGCCGCGTTGGCGTCGTTCTCCACGACGACCGGGAGGCCCACGCGGGCCTGGACCTTCTCCTTGAGCGGCTCCTGGCGCCAGTCGATGTTGGGCGCGAAGTACACGGTCGAACGCTGCCGGTTCACATAGCCGGCCGCGCCGATGCCCACGCCGACGATGTCGTGTCCGGCACGCGCGCCCTCCACGGCGGAGGCGATGGCGTCCACGATGGCCCCGGGCGTGCTCGGGGTCGGCACCTTGAAGGTCGAGAGGATGCTGCCTTCCTCGTCGACCACGCCGGCCGCGATCTTGGTGCCGCCGATGTCGACGCCGATGGTGAGTCCCATGAATCCCTCAGTTCCGGTCGAGCCCCGCTGGGGCCAACGGTACCCGAGGCCCCACCGGGACAGACCGTCAGTCCAGGTCGATGCGCTCGCCCGGTCCGGTGCCCTCACCTGGGTCGCGGCGGCCGGCCGGCGGGGTGCCGTCCGGGGGCGGGGTGGGGGCGGCGGTGGTCCAGCGCCGCTCCTGGGCCTGGACGGCCGAGCGGTAGGCGGCGAGCAGTTCGCTCCCGGCGGCGGCGAGGTGGTCGAAGACCTGGGGGTTGCGCTCGACGACCGGCTCGACGGCGGCCCTTGCCTGCTGGACCACCTGACGCACCGCCTGCTGGGCGGCGGGCCCGGCGACCGCGCCGAGCAGCGGGGACCGCAGGCCGGTGAGTTTGTCGGCCACCGTGTCCATGAGCCGGCGCAGCTCCTCGGCGGCGGTGCCGGGGGGCGGGGGGTCGGTGCCGCGGCGGCGGGCCTTCTCGGCGGCCAGGTCCTCGGCGGTGGCGGTGGCCCAGGCGTCGGCGTCGCCCACGCGCGGCGCTTCAGGAGCTTCGGGCTCCTCGGGGGGCTGGGGTACGGGACGCTCTTCGCTCATGGCGGGCTCCTGACTACGGTTCGCGTCTTCGACGTTACCCGAACGGCGCAGTGCGTTCACCGTCCCGTGCCGGGCCACAGGGTGGGGTCGGGCGCGAACCGGACACACAGCTCGCCGTCGGTCAGGGCGGCCCCGGCGACGGTGCAGCGGCGCAGCGCGGAGGGCAGGGCGACGATGCGGTGGAAGGGTCCGGCGGTGACCACGAGTTCGTCGCCGCGCCGGATCAGGTCGAGGTCGTCCCGTACGGCGCCGGGCAGCGGGAGGTGCCAGACGAGCGTGCCGTCCTCGGCCAGGCGGTCGGTGACCGGCCACCGGACGGGGGCGGGCGCGGAGTTGACACCGGGCGGGGCGAGGGCGGTGAGGTCGTCGGTGCCGCGCGGGTCGCGGCCGAGGTGGGGGACGGTGTGCACGTCGTACGCCTCGGCCCAGTCGGCGAGGGTCTTGCGCTGCTGGGCGGAGGGGCCGGCGAGCCAGGTGCCGTCGGCGGACTCGGGCAGGACCCGGTTGGCGATCAGGGTCTCGGCCCGCAGTCCGTGCAGGGCGAGGCCGAGGCCGGCGGTGCGTACGGCGTCGTCCCCGGCCGGGCCGGGTTCGGCGACCAGGCGGACGGTGGTGCCCCGGTCGGCGAGGACCGCTTCGACGGCGGCGAGTTCGAGGTCCCAGCGGGCGGCCGTCTCGTAGAGCCAGTCGGCGGGCATGGGGACCCCGGCGAGGCGGCCGAGGACCGGGCGCAGGGCGCGGGCGGCCCGGCGCTCGGGCGGCAGGAGGCGGCGCAGGTAGCGGCGGAGTTCCCCGGGGAGGGCGAGCAGGCCGAGGGCGTCCGGCAGCGGGGGGAGGTCGACCACGAGCAGGTCGTAGCGCTCGGAGAGGGCGGCGTCGCGCAGGGCGCGCAGCAGGGAGAGTTCCCCGGCGCCGGGGAGCGGGGTGACCTCCTCGGTGTCCAGCCGGGAGGCGCCGAGCAGGTCGAGGACGGTGGCGGCGCGGTCCTGGAAGGCGGTGAGGTCCGCGCGGAAGCGGGCGCCCGCGTCGGGGCGCCACACGGTGAGGTTCCCGGCGGCCTCGGTGGGCGTGGGTCCCGTCACCGTGCCCAGGGCCGCGCCGAGCGTGTCGGCCCGGTCGGAGCCGAGCACCAGCACGCGGGCGCCGGTGCGGGCGGCGGCGAGCCCGGTGGCGGCGGCGACGCTGGTGCGGCCGCTGCCGCCCGGCCCGGTGATCAGGAGGGTACGCATGAGGCTGAACGGTAACGGAGCCTCGCCGCGGCCGGAGCGGGGCGCGGTGTCAGGAACCCGTCTCGACGCGCTTCTTCAGGCCCGCCAGCGCGCGGTCGATGATGACCTTCTCGGCCTTGCGCTTGATCATGCCGAGCATGGGGATCTTGACGTCGACCGTGAGCCGGTAGGTGACCTCGGTGGCGCCGGCGCCCGCGGGCTTGAGCAGGTAGCTGCCGTCCAGGGAGCGGAGCATCTGGGACTTCACGAGGGTCCAGGAGACCTCGTGCGCGCCGGTCCAGGTATAGGCGAGGGTCTGGTCGTCCTTGATGGCGCCCGCGTCCATGACGAGGCGGACCTCCTCGGCGCGGCCCTGGGCGTCGGTCTCCAGGACCTCGGCCTCCTTCACCTCGCCGGTCCAGTCCGGGTAACGGGAGAAGTCGGCGATCACCGCCATGACGTCGGCCGGGACGGCCTCGATCGTGATGCTCGAACTGGTGTGTTCCGCCATCGCCGTGGCTCCTCCAGATGCGGCCGAAGAACGTGTCGTCACGCGCGGGGTGCGCACGTGTGTGCAGCGTGAAGGCTACCGCGCCGCCCCCGGGCCGCGGTCACCACTCCAGCGCCCACGGCTTTCCGGTCCCGGCGAAGTGCCCCACGTTCACACACTCGGTCGCTCCGATCCGCATCCGGCGGGTGAGCGGCTGGTGGACGTGGCCGAACAGGGAGTAGCGGGGCCTGGTGCGCCGGATGGCGGCCAGCAGGGCGCGGCTGCCGCGCTCGAAGCGGCGGGCGACGGTGTCGTAGACCAGTTCGGGCACCTCGGGCGGGATGTGGGTGCACAGCACGTCCACCTCGCCGACGGCCTCGATCTTCGCCGCGTACTCCTCGTCGTCGATCTCGTACGGGGTGCGCATCGGGGTGCGCAGGCCTCCGCCGACGAAGCCGAAGACGCGGCCGCCGATCTCCACCCGCTGGCCGTCCAGCACGGTGGTACCGGGTCCGGCGTACTCGGGCCAGAGCGGGGGGATGTCGACGTTGCCGTAGGTGGCGTAGGTCGGGGTGGGGAAGGCGGCGAACATCTCGGCGTACTGGCGGCGCACCGCCTGCTCGATCGCGGCGTCCCGGTCGGTGCCGACCCCGGCCCACAGCTCCCGGCCGAGGGCGCGCGCCTCCTCGAAGCGGCGGGCGGTGCGCAGCTCGACGATCCGGTCGGCGTTCTCCTCGCCGAACAGGTCGGGGAAGATCCCGCGCGAGTGGTCGGCGTAGTCGAGGAAGAGCACCAGGTCGCCGAGGCAGATCAGCGCGTCGGCGCCCTCCCCGGCTCGCGCGAGGTCACGGGCGTTCCCGTGCACGTCGCTGATCACGTGTACGCGGGTCCGGGGACCGCGAGCGGGTGTGGAAGCCATGGCGATCAAGGGTAGAGGTGTGCGGTGTACGTGAACAGTGACGCTCCTGGCCTGCGGTTACTCGCCCGTCGGTCAGGAGGTGGACTACTGTGCGCCCCAGCGGCTTATCCCGTGTGACGCAGCGAACATCTGGCACGGACCCCCTGTCCCAGAGGTCATACCGACGGGTAACGTCCGGGCAGTCCGGTCGTGCTCCGGAGAACACCCCCGGTGGGCGGGCCCCCCGAGCACCCGCCCTGAGGAGCAGCAGTTTTGCGCGAGTTCAGCCTTCCGGCTCTGTACGAGGTCCCCGCCGACGGCAATCTGACGGACATCGTCCGCAGAAACGCCGCCCAGCACCCGGACGTCGCCGTCATCGCGCGCAAGGTGGGCGGCGCCTGGCAGGACGTGACGGCACGGCAGTTCCTCGCCGAGGTGCACACCGCCGCCAAGGGCATCATCGCCGCCGGGGTGCAGCCGGGCGACCGGGTCGGCCTGATGTCCCGCACCCGCTACGAGTGGACCCTGCTGGACTTCGCCATCTGGAGCGCGGGCGCGGTCACCGTGCCGGTGTACGAGACGAGTTCGCCGGAGCAGGTCCGCTGGATACTGTCCGACTCGGGTGCGACCGCCGCCTTCGTGGAGCTGGCCGGCCACGCGGCCGCCGTGGACTCGGTGCGCGAGTCGCTGCCGGCGCTCAAGCACGTGTGGCAGATCGAGGCCGGGGGCCTGGAGGAGCTGACGCGGCTCGGCCAGGACGTGTCGGACGCGACCCTCGCGGAGCGCGGCTCGCTCGCCAAGGCGGACGACCCGGCGACCATCGTCTACACCAGCGGCACCACCGGCCGCCCCAAGGGCTGTGTGCTGACCCACCGCAGCTTCTTCGCGGAGTGCGGCAACATCGTGGAGCGGCTGCGTCCGCTGTTCCGTACCGGTGAGTGCTCGGTGCTGCTGTTCCTGCCGCTGGCGCACGTCTTCGGCCGGCTGGTGCAGGTCGCGCCGATGATGGCGCCGATCAAGCTGGGCTGCGTCCCGGACATCAAGAACCTCACCGACGAGCTGGCCTCCTTCAAGCCGACGATGATCCTGGGCGTCCCGCGCGTCTTCGAGAAGGTCTACAACACCGCGCGGGCCAAGGCGCAGGCCGACGGCAAGGGCGCGATCTTCGACAGGGCCACGGACACCGCGATCGCCTACAGCAAGGCGCTGGACACCCCGGCGGGCCCGTCGCTGAAGCTGCGCCTGACGCACAAGGTCTTCGACAAGCTGGTCTACGGCAAGCTGCGGGCGGTGCTCGGCGGCCGGGGCGAGTTCGCGATCTCGGGCGGTGCCCCGCTGGGCGAGCGGCTCGGCCACTTCTTCCGGGGCATCGGCTTCTCGGTGCTGGAGGGCTACGGCCTGACCGAGTCCTGCGCGGCGACGGCGTTCAACCCGTGGGACCGGCAGAAGATCGGCACGGTCGGCCAGCCGCTGCCCGGCTCGGTCGTGCGGATCGCGGACGACGGCGAGGTGCTGCTGCACGGCGAGCACCTGTTCAAGGAGTACTGGAACAACCCGGACGCGACCGCCGAGGCGCTGGCCGACGGCTGGTTCCACACCGGGGACATCGGCACCCTGGACGAGGACGGGTATCTGCGGATCACCGGCCGCAAGAAGGAGATCATCGTCACGGCGGGTGGCAAGAACGTCGCCCCGGCGGTGATCGAGGACCGTATCCGGGCGCACGCGCTGGTCGCGGAGTGCATGGTGGTGGGCGACGGGCGGCCGTTCGTGGGCGCGCTGGTCACCATCGACGAGGAGTTCCTGGGCCGTTGGGCCGCGGAGCACGGCAAGCCCGCGGACTCCACGGCGGCCTCGCTGCGCGAGGACCCGGAGCTGAACGCGGCGGTCCAGGCGGCCGTGGACGACGGCAACGCGGCGGTGTCCAAGGCGGAGTCGGTGCGCAAGTTCCGTATCCTGCCGATCCAGTTCACCGAGGAGTCGGGCCATCTGACGCCCTCGCTGAAGCTGAAGCGGAACGTGGTGACGAAGGACTACGCGGCCGACATCGAGGCCCTCTACACCAAGCAGACCGCCTCCTGACGAACCGTCCGAGAGCTGAGCGGCGCCGGGGCGTCCCCGGCGCCGCCGCGTCAGAGCAGCACCTTCAGCCGTTCGGCCAGCAGGTCCCAGCGCCAGTTCTCCTCGACCCAACTCCGCCCGCGCTCGCCCATGCGGCGGCGCAGGCCCTCGTCGGCGAGGAGGGCGGTGATCCGCTCGGCGGCCTCGGCGGGTTCGCCGCCCCGGACCACCCAGCCGGTCTCGCCGTCCAGCACGGCGTCCGGGGCGCCGCCGGAGTCACCGGCGACCACGGGCAGCCCGGTCGCGGACGCCTCCAGGTAGACGATGCCGAGCCCCTCCACGTCCAGCCCGCCGCGCCGGGTGCGGCACGGCATGGCGAACACGTCCCCGGCGCCGTAGTGCGCGGGCAGTTCGGCCCAGGGCACGGCGCCGGTGAACCGTACGGAGTCCGCGACGCCGGTATCGGAGGCCAGCCGGCGCAGGCCGGCCTCGTAGGGGCCGCCGCCCACGACGAGCAGCACGGCGTCCGGCTCGGCGGCGAGGATGTGCGGCATGGCCCGGATCAGCGTGTCCTGGCCCTTCCTCGGCACCAGCCGGGAGACGCACACCACGACCGGCCGGCCGGTGAGCCCGAGCCGGGCGCGCACCTCGTCACCGCCGGAGCCGGGATGGAAGGTCTTCTCGTCCACGCCGGGCGGCAGTTGGACCATGCGCCCAGCAGCTTCCGGAGTGAGCGCGGCGGCGATCCGGGACCGGGTGTACTCGCCGAGGTAGGTGATCGTGTCGGTGGACTCGCCGATCCGGCTCAGCAGCCCGCGCGCGGCGGGCAGTTGGGCCCAGCCCGCCTCATGACCGTGGGTGGTGGCCACCAGCCGCCCGGCGCCTGCCCGGCGCAGGGCGGGTGCCATCAGCCCGAGCGGCGCCGCCGCGCCGAACCACACCGACGTGCAGCCGTGCTCCCGCAGCAGCCCGACCGCCCGCCGGGTCGCCCCCGGGGTGGGCAGCAGCATGGTCGTACGGTCGCGTACGACGGTGAAGGGCTGCCCGGCGTCGAAGGCGGCGGTGGCCTCGGCGCCCTCGCGGCCGCGCTTCCAGGTGGAGGCGTACACGACGATCCGGTCCGGGTCCAGGCGCAGCGCCATGTTGTGCAGGAACGCCTGGATGCCGCCGGGGCGGGGCGGGAAGTCGTTGGTCACGATCAGGGTCTTGTGCATCGCCGCCGACCCTACCGGGTGGCCCGCCGGGGGCCGGGCCGGGCGGAGCCTGTGGCAGCGGCCCGGCCGCAGAGGACATCATGAGTCCTTCGGCCCGCACGACCAGCACACCCACAAGTACGCGCACTCGCAAGACAATACGACCGGACGGCAGGGGATCACGTGGACACCAAGAGCGCCGGGCGCTCCCTCGCGTGGCTCGCGGCGGTGTGGGGCGCGACCCGCGCCGCCCTGCTGCTGACCGCGTTCAAGGTGATCACCGTCGCGGGCCCGGACGTGACCTCGGACGTGTCGGTGACCTACCGGGGCTGGTACGAGGTCCTGCGTCAGGGAACGTTTCCGCTGGATGACGTGACCTGGCAGTACCCGCCGGCGGCGGCGCTGGCGGTGCTCTCCCCCGGCCTGCTGCCCTTCCTGGACTACACGCACGCGTTCTTCGTCCTGTGCTGCCTCGCCGACCTCGCGGTGCTCGCCCTGCTGGTGCGCTACGGCCGGGAGCCCGGCCGGTCGCCGCGCGGCGCCTGGCTGTGGACGGCGGCCGTCCCGCTGCTCGGGCCCACGGTGTACGCGCGCTACGACGTGATGGTGACCGCCCTGGCCGCGGCCGCGCTGCTGGTGGCCGCCCGGCATCCGCGCGCGTTCGGGCTGCTGACCGCGCTCGGGGCGATGGTGAAGGTGTGGCCGGCGCTGCTGCTGTCGGGCTCCTTCCGGCGCCGCCCTTGGGCGTCGGCGGCGGTGACGGCGGCCGGGCTGGCGGCGGTGTTCGCGGTGTCGATGCCGGGCGCCTTCGCCTTCCTGACGTTCCAGCGGGACCGGGGCACCGAGGTGGAGTCGCTGGGCGCGCTGGTCTTCCATGTGGCCCGGCACTTCGGCTGGGAGGGCCAGGTGCTGCTGAACTACGGCTCGATCGAGTTCCTCGGCCCGTACGTCGACGTGGTGAGCACGGCCGCGCTGGTGCTGACCGGGTCCGTGTTCGGCTGGCTGGTGCTGTGGCGGCTGCGGGTGGTGCGGACCGACCAACTGACGCTTCCCGAGGCCGCGTTCACTGCGGTGCTGCTGTTCACGGTGACCAGCCGGGTGATCAGCCCGCAGTACCTGGTGTGGCTGACCGGGCTGGCGGCGGTGTGCCTCACCCACCGGGCGACCCGGATGACGGCACCCGCGCTGATGGTGGCGGTGGCGTCCCCGGTCACCGTGCTGGAGTTCCCGCTCGGCTTCCTCCACGTGGTGACGAGCGACTGGTACGGCGTGACGCTGATGGTCGTCCGCAACGGCCTGCTGGTCGCCGCCTCCCTCGCGGCGGCCCGCCGCCTGTGGCGCTCCACCGTGTCCCCGGTGCCGGGCTCGTCCGCGCCCGCCGCGGCGGACCGCGCGGACGAGTCGCCCGTCTCGCCCTGAGGCTCAGCCCAGTCGGTCCCGGACGTAGTCCTGCCAGTGGGCGGTGAACTCCTGCGGGGTGGTGTCCAGCACCTTGTTCAGCGCTCCCTCGACCGCGCCCGCCCGGGTGCGGTGGGCGCCGACGGCCCGGTAGAAGGCGCGCAGCCGGTCCTCGCCCCAGCGGTCGGCGATCATCCGGCAGGCCAGCCAGCCGGACTCGTAGGACCGGGCGAGGGCGGCCGGGTCGCCGGTGAAACCGAAGTCCTCGTCGGCGGGGAGCGCGGCCGGGAGGTGCCCGCCGGCGACGGCGCGGGTGAGTTCGGGGGCGGCCTCGGCGGGGGTGCGGCCGGTGCCGAGGTAGCCGGTCCAGTCCGCGTACCCCTCGGACAGCCAGAGCGGGGTGGCGGCGGTGGTCGCCGAGCGGGTGGCCACATGGGTGGTCTCATGGGTGAGCACGACCTGTCTGCCCAGGTCACCGAGGATGGCGTACGCCTCCGGGTTGACCACCACCCGGTCCGCGGGGGCCCGGCCGGCGCCCGGTGTCTCGGCGGTGGTGACGGCGGCGATGCCCCGGTACCGGGCGGCGGGCGCGCCGAGCAGCGCGGCCATGCCGTCCAGCGAGCGGGGCACCAGGACGACCACCCGCCGGGCCCAGCGCGCGCCCCAGGCCCGGGAGACCGCCGGTACGGCGCGGTCGGCGAGCCGGGCGTAGCCGCGCAGTCCGGCGGTGCGCTGCCCGGTGCCCAGCACCAGGCTGTGCGCGCCGGTGACGGCGGTGACCGTGCCCTGGTCCCACAGTTGCTGTCCGGCGCCGTGCGCGGGCCCCTCGGCGGTGACGTACCAGCCGCCGTCTGCGGTGTGGCTCAGGGTGAGGGTGCGGCGGGCGATGACGGGGGCGGTGTCCTGTCCGGCGACCCGGTAGCGCAGTTCGGCGTCCGCGCTGGTGCCGTCCCGGCCGAGCGCGGTGACCCGGTAGGCCCAGGAGGCCAGCGGGACGGCCCGGAGCCGGGTGTAGGGGGTGCGGGTGCCCGTGGTGGCGTACGCGCCCTCGTCGTGGCCGAGCAGGGCGGCCGCCCGGCGGTCGAGCACCCGCTGCACCCCGGCCCGCGCGCCGGTGTCAGGCGCCGGGCGGTCGCACCCGGCGAACGCCGGCAGGAGCAGCAGGCAGAGTCCCGCCGCCGCTCTTCGCCTCGCGCTGTTCCGGCCGGCCACGCTCCGATCGTACGGGGTGGGGCCGGGGCTCAGGGCCGGGTCACGGCGGAGATCGGGAGCATGCCGACGCGGTCGTAGCGCACCGGTGCGCCGGGGTGGGGGGCGTGGATGACCTGGCCGTCGCCGACGTACATCGCCACATGGCTGGCGTCGGAGCGGTAGATCACCAGGTCGCCGGGGCGGGCCTGGGAGAGCGGGACATGGTGTCCGGCGTTCCGCTGGGCCTGCGAGGTGCGCGGCAGCTGGACGCCCGCCCGAGCGTACGACCACTGCATCAGGCCCGAACAGTCGAAGCCCGAGGGCCCGTTGGCGCCCCACACGTACGGGCGGCCGAGCGCGGAGCGGGCGGCGGCGAGCGCGGCGGCGGCGCGGGGGCCGAGGTCGCCGAAGCCCGCAAGGCCGGCGCGGCCGGCGAGGGAGGCGTGGTTGTAGTCGGCGCGGTCGGCGCCGGACAGGGAGTCGAACAGCCGCCGCGCGCGGGTGAGCCGCTCCCGCACCGTCCGCTTGTGCGCGGCCACCGCTTCGCGGCTGCGCTCCAGGTCGCCGAGTTCGGCCTCCGCCTCGGCCCGCTCCTGGGCGAGGTCGCGCAACGCGCGGCTCAGCTCGTGGAGTTGCCCGGCCTGCCGGTCGCCGATCCGGTCGACGACGGACGCCTTGTCGAGGTAGTCGTCGGGGTCGGCGGAGAACAGCAGGGCCACGGCCGGGTCGATGCCACCGGAGCGGTACTCGGCACCGGCGAGCGAACCAAGGCGCTCCCGCAGGGAGTTGACCCGCTGCTGGGTGCGGGCGATGTGGTCCTGGGCGTCGCGGACCTCGCGGCGGAGCTTGTCCGCGCGCTCGCCGGCCCGGTCGTAGTCCTCCGTGGCGCGCTCGGCCGCGGCGTAGAGCCGGTCCAGTTCGGCGCGGGCGCCCTCGCGGGGCGCCGCGTGCGCGGCGGGTACGGCGCCGAGGGCGGCGGCCGTCGCCGACAGCACGCACAGGGCGGTGACGCCCCGGTCGCAGCCGGATGTCGCGGAACGGCGATGGGACGCCACGGCGGTCCTTCCCCTGGACGACGGGAAACGCGCCAGACAGTAGCCGCAGCGGCACCCGCCGGCCAACGACCGCCGTGCGCACACACGGTGACGCCCCGGCGCCGACGCAGGTCAGCGGCGGGGCGCCAGGGGTCGCGCGGTGCCGTGATTCGCCCGTTCGGGCGGGTGTGGCGAAGGAGCGGGAGCCGCCGTCAGACGCGGACGCCGAACATGAACGGGCCGCCGATGGTGCTCATCGACTCGTAGCGGACGACCGTGCCGGTGCGCGGGGCGTGCAGGATCTGACCGTTGCCCGCGTAGAGACCGACGTGGTGGATGTCGTTGAAGAAGAAGACCAGGTCGCCGACCTGGAGGGCGCTCTGGGAGTAGATCCGGGTCCCGATGTTGGCCTGCGACTCGGAGGTGCGCGGGATGGAGACACCGGCCTGGGCGTAGGCCCAGGAGGTCAGCCCCGAGCAGTCGTACGAGGAGGGGCCGGTGGCGCCGTAGACGTACGGGGTGCCGATCTTGCTCTGGGCGGCGGAGAACGCGGCTCCGGCGCGGCCCGAGGCGGGGACGGGGTCGCCGAGCTGGACGCGCTCGCTGGAGGAGCGGTCGGCGCGCTGCTGCTCGGCGGCCAGGGCCTGCTTCTCCTTGGCGGTCAGGGTGTTGAGCAGGCGCTGCGCCTCGCCCAGCTTGCCCTGGACCTCCTTCTTCTTCTTGCCCAGCTCGGTGCGGGTGGCGGCGAGGTCCTTGAGCTTCTCGGTGGCCTCGGCGCGCTCCTGGGCCAGGTCGCGCTGCTTGTCCTGGATCTTCTTCAGCGCCTCGACCTGCTGGCCGCTCAACTGGTCCAGCGTGGACGCCTTGTCGAGGTAGTCGTCCGGGTCGGCGGACAGGAAGAGCTGCACCGAGGGGTCGATGCCGCCGCTGCGGTACTGGGCGGTGGCGAGCGAACCGAGGCCGTCGCGCAGCTTGTTCAGGTCCTGCTGGCCGCGGGCGACGTTGTCCTGGATGGTGGAGATCTCCTTCTGGAGCTTCTCCTGCTTCTCCTTGGCGCCGTTGTACTTCTCGGTGGCCTGCTCGGCCTGCTCGTAGAGCTTGTCGACCTGCGCCTTGACCTCGGTCTTTCCGGGCTTCTCGCTCGGGGCCGCGTTGGCCGCGTTCGCGCTGAGCGCGACGGCGGCGGCGGCCGCGGTGGTCAGCACGGTGACACGCGTGCGACTCGGCTGCTTGGGTCGACGATGGGACGCCACTGAGGACGAACTCCTTCTTGTGAGTGATCACCCGCTCGGAGGTTCGAACCGACCCTAGTGACCCAGTTGTGATCAGTTCAAATCCTCACAGCAAAAAATCCAGTCCCCCGCTGCATATTTTGCACTCAACTCACCACACGTGACGCCGGATTGACCGTACGTCGTCCACAGACGCCCGCAATCGGGGCATTCAGCACGTCCGTCGGGCGTTCAGGACAGTCGCTTGAGAAGTACCGCAGAGGCCACCGGGCGCGCGCCGGCGCGTGCGACCCCGTCCGCCACCTCGCGGTCGGTGGAGGCCACGACGACCGGCCGGCCGGGCGGTTCGGCGCGCACCAGCTGCCGGATCAGCTCGTCGGCCGTCACCCCCGGCTTGGAGAACAGCACCCGTACCCCGCGCGGCGGCGCGAGCAGCACCGGCGCGGCCAGTTCGGCGCCGTCGAAGACACAGGTGACCTCGGCGCCGGTCTGCGCGGCGAGCGCGGAGAGCTGGCCGAGGAGTCTGAGCCGCTGCTTCTCCAGCGGCATCTGCGGATAGCCGGTCTTGGTGACGTTGTAGCCGTCGACCACCAGATGGGCCTGCGGCAGCGCCAGCAACTGGTCGAGGATCGCGGGGTCGTGCTCGGACAGGGCGCGGGCGGCGATGTCCTTGGGGCTCATCCGGCCCGGCTCGACCGCGTCCACGGTCTCGGCCGGGCGGACCGACACCGGCGGCAGCGCCAGCTCCCGGCGCAGCCCCTGGGCCGCCTCCAGCACGGTGTCGAGCAGCAGGCGTACCCGCATGTCCTCCACACTGCGGCCCTCGCGGACCGCGCGGCGGGTCGCCTCAAGCGCGGCCTCCGACTCCCCGAGGCGCGTCTTGAGCCGGCGGGACTCGCTCTCGGCGGCCGAGACGGCCACCTGGCCCTCGGCCCGCACCGACTCGGTCTCGGCGCGCTCCTTGCGCAGCGCGGCCTCGCCGCGCTTGACGTCGCTCAGGGCCGAGCGCAGCTTGCGGTGCAGCGTGTCGGTCTCCTTCTTGGCCACGTCCAGTTCGGCGCGCAGCCGGGCGGTCTCGGCGCGGGCGAGCTCGCGGGCCTGCGCCAGCTCCTCGCGCAGCCGCTCCAGCTCGGCCCGGCTCTCGTCGTCCGCACGCTCGGCGTCCGCGCGCTGGGCCTCCTCACCGGCGGCGGCGACCAGCTTGGCCCAGCCCGGCGGGCGCAGCACATAGGCGGCGGCCGCGACGTCCAGGGGGTCGGCGGCCGGGGGCGGGGAGCCCGCCTCCAGTGCGCCGCACAGCTCGGGCTCGGTCTCCTTGTAGCGCTCGCCGATCCGCTGCCGGAAGAGGCGTTCCGTCTCCAGCGCGGCCGCCATCGCGGTCCCGGCGAACTTGGCCCGCCGGTTCGGCGCGAACCGGGCGTACTGCCGTAGCTGGGGGGGCAGTTCGGCCATGGTCAGGGCGCCGAAGGCGTCCGAGACGATGCGCACGACCCGGCGGCGCACGCCGTCGGGCAGCGGATGGTCAAGCACCTCGGCGGTGCCGTCCTCCGGCCCCCCGCCCGCGGTCTCCACCATCCGTCACACCCCAATGCCCGACATGCCCGACCCGACTGTTCCCGTACCGCGCGGACCGCCTCCGCCGTCAGGAGGCGGCGCCCGGCCTGTCCACGAGTTCCACCTGGTCCACCGCGTTGCACCAGCGGCAGCGGACCGACTCGATGGTCTCACTGACCACCTCGCGTTCCTCGACGGTGGGCTCTCCGGCCAGGTCGAGGTGGACGTACTCGACGGCCCTGGAGGAGCGGGTCACGTCGAACCGGGTGAGGTTGCCGCACAGGGTGCAGCGCCAGCGTGTCGTGGCGGTCGGCGGAGGAACCGTCATGGCGCAGCTCTCTTCCTTCTCGTCGCGTCCGGCGGACTGGCCACGCGCCGGGTCCCGGCGCGTGTGGCCGTAACCCTACGGCCTGCCGGGTGTTCACCGCCCGCCCGTCCGAAGCGGCGAGGCGGTCCGTACCGGTGCGTCCGGTTACGTCATGCTCTGTATTCATGATCAGAGAGTGGAGCACGACCACCGCCCGGACCCTCAGGGCGGTCCGGGGCACCCCGGCGCCGCTGACGTACGGCCTCATCGCCCTGTGCTGCCTGATCTTCCTGCTGGGTCCGGCCTCCGGCCTGACCCGCTCGTACGGCACCGGGGAGGCACTGCTCGCGGCGCAGCGGGCGTACTTCCGGCACTGGGGGGTGATCCCGGCCGGGCTCTTCGCGGAGCCGGTGCGCGAGGCGCTCACCCCGGTGACCGCGCTGTTCGTGCACGGCAGCTGGGTGCATCTGCTCGGCAACATGCTCTTCCTCTTCGTCTTCGGCGTGCTCACCGAGGAACGGATGGGCCGCGTCGAGTTCACCCTCTTCTACGTCGGCTGCGGCTACCTCGCCCTGCTCGGGTACGCGCTGGCCAACGCGGACTCCGAGCAGTCCCTCGTCGGTGCCTCGGGGGCCATCTCCGCGGTCCTCGGCGCCTTCCTCCACCTCTTTCCACGGGCCCGTGTGACCAGTCTCCTCCCGTTCCTGTTCTTCCTCCCGTTGCGCTTCCCGGCCTGGGTGGTACTGCCCTTCTGGGCCGGCCTCCAGTGGTACGCGGCGAGCCGCGCCCCGGAGGGCCCCGGCGTCGCCTACCTCGCCCATGTGATCGGCTTCTGCCTGGGCTTCGGCTACGCGTGGCTGCGGTACGGGAGGACCACGGGCAAGCGTCGCGCGAAGGACGGGCCGGGCGGGACTAGAGTTGAGCCCGCCCCGGCTACGGCGTCCAAGGGAGAGAACCAGCCGTGATCACCGCGATCGTCCTGATCAAGACCAGCGTGGACCGGATTCCGGAGATCGCCGAGCAGATCGCCGCGCTGGAGAGCGTCAGCGAGGTCTTCTCCGTCACCGGCACCTACGACCTGATCGCCATGGTCCGCGTGGCCCGCCACGAGGATCTCGCCGAGGTCATCCCCGGCCGTATCAGCAAGATCCAGGGCGTGGAGGGCACCGACACCCACGTCGCCTTCCGCACCTACTCCCAGCACGACCTGGAAGCGGCCTTCGCCATCGGCCTGGACTCCTGACGGGCCGCTTCCCGGCGACCCGCTCCCGGCGGGCCACTGCTGAAGAGCCTCAGCTCTCCGGGACGCAGCGGCCGTTCTCCGTGCGGTAGGTCCACTTCGCGCCCCGGGTGACCAGTTCGCGCACCGCTGCCACGAAGCGGGTCACGTGCTCGTCCGGGGTACCCGCGCCGAAGCTGACGCGGACCGCGTTCAGGGACCCGGTGCCGCAGCCCGCCTGCTCGGCGGCGCCGGTGCCGAGGAGGGCGTGCACCAGGGGGTGGGCGCAGAAGAGGCCGTCGCGGACGCCGATGCCGTACTCGGCGGAGAGCGCCGCGGCGAGGTGGGAGCTGTTCCAGCCGTCGACCACGAAGGACAGCACGCCCACCCGGGGGGCGTCGTCACCGAAGAGCGAGAGCACCCTCACCCGGGGCACCTCGGCCAGGCCCGTGCGGAGCAGCCCGAGCAGATGCCGCTCGCGGGCGGCCAGCGCCTTCGGGCCGGCCTCGGTGAGCGCCCGGCAGGCCGAGGCGATCGCGTACGCACCGATCACGTTGGGTGAGCCCGCCTCGTGCCGCGCGGCGCCCTCGTGCCACTCGACCGCCACCCCGCCGTCCGCGCGCCGGGCCACCGTGCGGCTGGCACCGCCGCCCGCGAGGTACGGCTCGGCCGACGAGAGCCAGTCGGCCCGCCCGGCCAGCACCCCGGAGCCGAAGGGCGCGTACAGCTTGTGCCCGGAGAACGCGACCCAGTCGACGTCCAGCTCCCGCACGCTCACCGGCTGGTGCGCCACCAGCTGCGCGGCGTCCAGCACGATCCGCGCGCCGTGCGCGTGCGCGGCCGTCGCCAGCTCCCGCACCGGCCACAGCTCACCGGTGACGTTGGAGGCGCCGGTGACGCAGACCAGCGCGGGGCGCGCGGTGTCCCGGGCGGCGAGGGCCCGCTCCAGCGTGCGCACCGCCCCGGCGGGACCGCGCGGGGCGTCCAGGAAGGTCACGTCGGCCGCGCGCCAGGGCAGCAGCGCGGCGTGGTGCTCGGTCTCGAAGACGTACACCTCGCACCCGGCGGGCAGCGCGCGGGCCAGCAGGTTCAGGGAGTCGGTGGTGGACCGGGTGAAGACCACCTGGTCGGCGTCCCGGCAGTCGAGGAACTCCGCGACCGTGCGGCGGGCGTTCTCGAACAGTTCGGTGGAGAGCTGCGAGAGGTGTCCGGCGCCCCGGTGCACGCTGCCGTAGTAGGGGGCGTAGGCGGCGATGTCGTCCCAGACCCGCTGGAGGGCGGGGGCGCTGGCGGCGTAGTCGAGCGCGGCGTAGCCGACCTCGCCCCCGGTGACGAGCGGCACGGTGACATCCCGGCCGAGCACCGGCAGCGGGGCGGGCACGGTCTCGGTGGCAGCGGCGGGGGCGAAGGTCGTGGAGACGGACATGGCTGAACTCCCGTGAGGCAGGCCGGAGTCACCGCGCGCAGGGCATGCGGAAGCGACACCGAAGCAGGGGTGAGAAGGGGGAAAGAGGTGCGCGGAAGGGGGGCTCGGCGGCCCTAGCGCATTCGCTTGCTCACGGAAGAAGGCTCCCTCGTACGACCAGGACCCCTGGCTCTCCGAGGGGTCCGCGCTTGCCGTGGACCTTCTGGGCCACGGCCTGGTCCTCACCCGGAGCACCCCGCCACGGACGGAGGGTTGCCGGACAGCCGGCCGGGGCCGCATGGCTGTCGCTCATGACCTGACACGCAAGTTATCCGGACGGATCACCCGGCGCAACCGGCGTCCGGATGCCGGAACGCCGGCGCGGCGGAGAGCGAC
>NZ_JBHXLV010000058.1:0-33050 GCF_042721685.1 Streptomyces sp. NPDC058459
GGGGCGGGCGACGGGGTCAGCCCGCCCCGGAGCCTGATCGGGTGGGTTACGCGGCGGGGTTCACACGGTGGGCGTAGACCTGCTCGATCCAGCCCGCCTTGAACGCGGCGAGGTCGTCGCGGAACCTGGCCATCGACGCACCGTAGGGCGCGACCACGCCACCGGACTGGTCCGGCACGGACTGGCAGCCGTGCACGAGCCGGCCGCCGAGCGCGGCGTGGGCCTTGATGGACTCGATCCGACGGGGCTCGTTGAACCAGCCACCGTGGTAGACCTCGTCGAGCATCCCGCCCTTCTCGTCGTCCAGGTCGAAGACGACGGAGGTGGCGGCGGGGAAGAACCAGCACGGGCCGACGTTGGAGATGTGCCCGTCCAGCTCGACCTTGTTGAGCGCCATGAGCGTGGCCGCCTCGCGGAGCATCCGCAGGTGCTCGGCGGTGATCTGCGGGAGCCCGAGGCCGGCCAGGTGCTCGTCGCGGAACAGGTACGCGTACACCTCGTACGCGGTGGCCAGCACGCGGGCCGCGTCGGACGTGGACTCGCCGTGGCGCTTGGTGAAGTCGAGCGCGAGCTGTTCGACCGCGCTCTCGGTCGTCTCGTCCACGTCCAGGAGCTGGGACTTGACCAGCTCCCAGTCGGCCACGAGCCAGGTGTTCGACTCGAAGCGGAAGAAGTACTCGGCCAGGTCGATGGTGATGCGCCGGCCGTCAACGTGGATGCCGGGCAGGCGGCTCCAGCGCGGATCGAACGCCTCGGGCAGTTCGACCGTGATGGCCGTGGTGTCGATGGTGGTCACCGTGTCTCCGTCTCTGATCGGCCGGATCCGGGCACAGGGGTGCCAGAACCCGGGGTGGACGTACGGAACTTCGGGGAGCCGCCCGGACCAAGGGGGAGCCTGGATCACGGTCGCGCCGTTCCGGGCGGCTGCTGATAAGTGAACCGTCGGTCACGCTCAGTGGGTACGGTGGTGGGCAGTTGAAGCGGTATACGCGGTTTACAGCTCCGGGGTGGAGGTGGTCGTGACGGCGCAACGAGGGGCCAACTCCCGCCTGCGGGATGCCATCGGCGCGACCGGATGCACCTACGACGCGCTCGCCAGAGAGGTCCGTCGCGTGGCCGCCGAGAACGGCGAGATGCTGCAGACCAACAAGTCGGCCGTCTCGCACTGGGTGAACGGCACCCGCACCCCATCGGGTCGGGTGGGCCAGTACCTCGCCGAAGCGCTGTCCCGCCTATCGGGGCGAACGATCACCCGGACCGAGATCGGCCTGAGCGCCGATGACGCCGAAGAGTCGGCGGAGGCCGATCCCGTCCTCGCCGTCACCGACCTGGGCCGCGCCGACGTCGAACCCCGCCGCTTCCTCGCCATCGCAGCCTTCACCACAGCCGGCGTCTCCATGCCCCTCAGCCACGACCACGAGGCCACAGCCCGCATGCTCCGCGCCCGCACTGGCACGTCGCTGGTCGGCGCGGAGGACGTGGACGTCGTACGCCAGATCACCACCGCCTTCTCCGCCGCCGACGAGCGCCTCGGCGGCGGGCACGGCCTCACCACCGTATGCGCCTACCTCGCCGACACCGCCGCCCCCATGCTGCGCGGACGCTTCCCCAGCGAAGCCTTACGGCGAGCCGCCTTCGGAGCCGTCTCCGAACTCGCCTACCTGGCCGGGTGGAAGCACCACGACCTCGGCCAGGAGGGTGCCGCCCAGCGCTACTACCAGGTCGGCTACCAACTCGCCTGCGAAGCCGACCCCCACGGCCACGCCGCCTGGATGATGCGCGCCCTCGCCCACCAAGCCCTGAGCCTCAAGCAGCCGCACCACTGCGTTGACCTGGTCGAAGGCGCACTGCGGCGGGGCCTCGGCCACGTTGACGGCCAGACGGAAGCCCTACTCCACATCACCCACGCCCGCGCTTACGCGGCCACGGCGGAGAGTTCGTCAGCCGCACGCGCCCTGCTCGCCGCCGAGGACGCCCTCTTGCGGGACGACTTCCCGCAACCCAGCTATTCCCGCGTGAGCGGCCCCGCCGCCGGCACCGTAGCCAGCCACACCGCACGCACCCTGACCGATCTCGCCGACCACATCGGCACCGAGCAGCAGCACCGCGACGCCCTGACCCGCTGGGACCCCCAGAAGTACAAGCGCGTCCACGCCCTCACCCATGCCGACCTCGGCGACAGCCTCGCAGCCCAAGCCCGCGCCGACGAAGCAGTCGCCGCCTGGACCCAAGCCCTGGTCCTCATGGAGGGCATGACCTCCGACCGGACCCGCAAGGCCATCTCCTCGATCCGCTCCACCCTCGCGGTCTACCAGCGCCGCCGCGTCCCTGGCGCGGCCGATCTCGCACGCCGAGCCCGCGAAGCCCTCGCCTAACATGCCCAACAACCCGCCCGACGAAGGGAACCCCGTGGCCCAGCAGACCAACGACCAGCCGAAGGCCCTCACGCCGGCGCTCGAATCGATGACTCTGCTGGTCGCCGCCGTCATCGTCCACGACATGGCCACCAACCGCGTCGTCCTCCTCCAGCGCAGCGAGAACGCCAAGTTCGCCCAGGGCATGTGGGACCTCCCCGTCGGCAAGAGCGAACCTGGCGAGCCCATCACCGAAACCGCAGTCCGCGAGCTCTACGAGGAGTCGGGCCTCACTGTGAAGCCCGAGTCCCTCAAGGTTGCCCACATCATCCACGGCGCCTGGGGCGTCGAGGCCCCCAACGGTTTCCTCACGGTCGTCTTCGCCGCCCACGACTGGAGCGGCGAACCCGAAAATCGCGAACCGGTCAAGCACGCCCAAGTGTGCTGGGTCGACACCGACGCCATCCCCAAGAGCTTCGTGGAGACCACCGCCAGTGCCCTCCACAGCTATCTGACGGGCGGACTCCAGGTATCGCTGGACGGCTGGAAGTAGGCGAGCCCCACCTGTCGTGCACGGTATGGCAACAAGCAAGGCCGAAGCCTCCCCTGCCGAGAGCATGGCCCGTCCCGGCGGAGACGGGGTTTTGCGGCAATTCACGTGGAACACGGCCCCACCGGCCCCGCACGCTCGGTACCGTCTGGAGTGTTCGCCACGGGGACGACCCGAACCCAACACGGACGAGGGGGGGCAAGTCGTGGAAGTGCCGCCCAGTCGCCAAATGCGTGCCCTCGGGCTCGTCCAGCAAGGCGCTGCCATCTTCTCCGGACCCGTCCGCCCGATCGGTCTGCCCACCGGACGCGACGAGGCCGAGTCACGGGCGAGACTGTGACGACCACTTACGACTGCGACATCGCCCGCCTCATCCGCCACAAGATCGACTACCTCGACAGCCTGCTGTCCACGGACCGCATGAGTGCCGGCGTCGAGTCGATCCCTGTGGAGGAATACCTCCAGACCGGCCGAGCCTGGGCCTAGAAGGGACATCTACCTGTGGAGTCTTCGGAATCGATAAGCCACGCGCGGACCGCAGGACCGGTGTCGACCAGCGTCACACGGGCAGCCATTGCTGTGTGTCGTGATGCGTTGCATTGGCGTGACGATCTACGCGCAATCTTCTATACGGCAGGCGTCCCTCGGCAGCTATACGACCGATACGATCAACTTGGCATGAGTAAAGCGAAGATCGCGCGGGCCATCTTTGACGAACTCCAGCAGCAAGGCGCATCTGGATACACCATTCAACGCAAGATCGTCGAAGAGCTTTGCCATATGCGGAAGCCGCACGCGGACGCCCCTGACCAGAAAGCTGGCGCCGAAGCTCTCGCCGAGTTGAAGCAAGTAGCACAGGAGCAAAAGGTCCTTATCGACCCGGAGCGAGCAGCAGCTACTGCCCGCCGGGTCGCCGAAAAGAGGCGCCTCCAACTACTCCAAGAACGCCAGGCCACGATCGGAGAACTGCGCCTCGACTTCTTGAAGCTCGTCCAGCCAGGTGCAAGCGAGTCTGCACAACGGCGCGGTTACGACTTGGAGAAGCTATTCGCACGGCTTTTTCGGACTTACGACCTGGACTACCGCCCGTCCTACCGCATAGCCCATGAGCAAATCGACGGCTCGTTCCACTTCCGAGGGTTTACATATATTGTCGAAGCTCGATGGCGAACCGCGCAGCCAGACCTTGGGGACCTGCTCGACTTCAAGGGAAAGGTTGACGGCAAACTCGACAGCACGCGAGGTGCTTTCGTATCCATGGCTGGCTACGACCCCGGCGTGCTAGACCACTTCGTGCACAACTCCCGAGGCAGTCGCAACAACGTCATCATGTTTACCGGGCAGGACGTATCCCAACTGTTCGAGGGCCGCATCGGCCTCGTTGATGCGCTGACCAAGAAAGTCGACGCAGCCGAGCAAGAAGGTCGAGCGCTGTGTGAACTCTGATCAGTGCCAGCGACATCCTCAGGCCCAACGAGTGACACCAGACCGACAGCCACGAGGATTACGTGAAGTCCACGTAGGCAAGACAGATCACACAAACCCGGCACCGGAAGAGGTAGGCGGTCGGCTGTCCGGCCTTGTCTAGGGAGTCGAGGAAATGGTCGATCTGATCTGGAGTCCAAACCCAGCAACTGATCTCCCGCCGAATAGTCTCCAGCGCATCCGGGTGGGCCGCGAGCTCCGTAGCCCCTGCGCGCGCCCCAGGAAGGCAGCGCCGTCGGCGCAGTGCAGCAGTCACTGCTCCTCCTGCCACCCCGTGAAGCCCAGCGTCCGCTCTGCAATGGCCATCAGTACCTCCCTGGACACGTCGTCCCCGACAACGTCACCGCAGAATTGAGCCTCATACCTCGCAGCGGCAGTTCCGTCCGCGATGCACCACGGGCACAACCGCCCGCCAAGCTGTTCTGCCGCATATACCGGACCGGTATAGACATAGCCGCGTTCACGACCGCGGCATGCGCAAGCCGCATCTGAGGCCACCACAGAGCCCGTAGCCATGGGGTCGGGGTGGTACCGGAAGTATGGAATTTCGCCTGTCACGAGCAGTGACCGTGACGACCTCCGCGAGGACGCCGTCATTCAGGTAGCCCCGCGACCGATCGTGAGTCAGCGATCCGCTCTGTCCACAGTCCGCACACAGTCCGCAGGACACCCGATTACAACCGTCACACCCCATCGCCAGCCATCAACAAAAGGCAAGGTCAGCGACCCACAGGGAAGATCCCCGCAGGTCACCGACCTACCTCATTACTAGGAGACCAAGAAGGCTTGATCTCCATCCAGGCGTTCTGACCTGCGTTTCCGCAGATCGCGTCGCCTGCCTGACCGCACCCGGTCCCCTTGGGGGTCCGGGTGCGGTCTTCTTCGCCCGGAGGCTTTCGGTGCGGTGGTGACGGGCATCCGGGCGGAGGCCAAGGACAGGTTCCTGGTCGAGGAGGTGCCCTGGGACCGGTGCCCGGAAGGCGTCAGCGTCCTGGGCGCAAGCAAGGACGGCTCCGAGAACTCGCTCAGGCGATAGTCCCCGCGCTGCCCGGCGCCGGTGCGATGACCTACCTCGGCGTCTGAGGCGTCTGAGGCGTCTGACCCCCGCCGTCCCACCGCTCCACATCCACCACCGCCGACACCGGCACCGCCCCGTACAGATGCGGGAACTCCTCCCCCGCCGGGGGCATGGCCTCGTACCGCAGCGGGGCGTCCAGCAGGGAAGGGTCGACCACCAGGACCACCAGGTCGTCCCGGTCGGGCTCGTCGCCGTACAGGAAGGCGGCGACGTCCGGGAGTTGGGCGCGGGTGGAGAAGTGGATGTAGCCGACGTCCTGGAGGGTGCGGCCTCGGGTGGCGCACTCGTAGGTGCCGTGTGCGCGGGCCGACTCCCAGAGGGCGCGTTCGGTGAGGTGGAGGATCTCGGGGTGCTGGGGCATGGAGGTCACGGTACGGGCCGAGGCGCAGCCGGGGTTGTGGCACGGGCCCGGTTTCCAGACCGGGACCCACGCGCCCAGCGTCTTGCGACGGCCGGCGATGGTGTCGACGGAGTGTCCGCAGGTGGGGCAGACGTGGGGTTCCCTGTCCATATGCCCAGGGTATGACGGGTGGGCCCCGCGCACCGTGGGGATGCGCGGGGCTCAGCGGGGCCGCAGGACCTCAGCTGCTGCGCCGGGTGACGAACTCCGCCAGCGCCAGCAGGCCGCCCGCCGTCTCCGGGGCCGGTACCGCGCGCGCCAGCTCCTGGACCGCCCGAGCCATGCGGTCCGCCGCCTCCGCCTGGGCCCAGTCGCGGCCGCCCGCCTGCTCCACGGCGACCGCCGCGCGGGCGATCCCGGAGGTGTCCCCCTCGGTGTGCGGGCGGGCGTACAGCGCGGCGAGTTCCGCTGCCGCCGGGGTGCCGGAGGTCAGCGCGGCGACCACGGGCAGGGACTTCTTGCGCATGGCGAGGTCGGCGCCGGCCGGCTTGCCCGTGCGCCTGGGGTCGCCCCATATGCCGATCACGTCGTCGATCAGCTGGAACGCCAGTCCTGCCTGCCGGCCGAAGGTGTCCAGCGCCGCCACGACCGCGTCATCCGCGCCCGCGTACAGCGCGCCCAGGGCGCAGGCGCAGCCGAGCAGGGCGCCGGTCTTCGCCTCGGCCATGGCGAGCACCTCGCCGAGCGTGACCTCGTCGGGTGCGCGGTGTTCCAGGGCCGTGTCGGTCTGCTGTCCGGCGCACAGTTCGATGACGCAGTCGGCGAGCCGGGCCACCGCCCGGCCGGAGGCCGGATGCGGGTCGTCGGCGAGCAGGCGCAGGGCCAGTGCCTGGAGGGCGTCGCCGGCGAGGATCGCGTCCGGGTCGCCGAAGACGGTCCAGGCCGTTGGGCGGTGTCTGCGGGTGGTGTCGCGGTCCATCACGTCGTCGTGCAGCAGTGTGAAGTTGTGGACCAGTTCGACCGCCGCCGCGGCGCGCACGGCGGCGGCCCGCGCCTCGCCGGCGCCCAGCGCGGAGGCAGCCGCGAGGACGAGGGCGGGCCGGATCGCTTTGCCCGCGTTGCCCGCGGCCGGGGTGCCGTCCGCGTGGCTCCAGCCGAAGTGGTAGAGCGCGACCCCGCGGAGCCGGACCGGCAACGAGTCGACAGCGGCGCGCAGTTCGGGGTCCACGACACCCCGTGTGCGCTCCAGCAGGACGACCGCCTCATGGCCCGGCCCGTCGTCCGCCGCCTGTCGTGGTCTGGGCACGGCATCCGGCGACACCGGTGCCGTCGAACGCCCTCCGGCCTTCACGACGGACTCGCTCATGGCTCCCCCTCACGAACTCCGGCGACGGCGGGGCCGCCGCCCCGGCGGCAGCGACCGCCGGGGCGGAACACGGCCGTACGCGGGGACGGGATCACCGCCACCGGCCGATCTCCACGTTCTCCAGCACGCCGAGCGCGTCCGGCACCAGCACGGCGGCCGAGTAGTAGGCGGTCACCAGGTAGTTGATGACGGCCTGCTCATTGATACCCATGAAGCGGACGGACAGGCTGGGCTCGATCTCGTCCGGCAGCCCGGACTGCCGCAGGCCGATGACGCCCTGGTCGGCCTCGCCGGTGCGCAGTGCGATGATCGAGGTCGTACGGGCCTCGCTGACCGGGATCTTGTTGCACGGGTAGATCGGCACCCCGCGCCAGGTGGGGATGCGATTGCCGCCCACGTCGATGGTCTCCGGGACCAGTCCGCGCTTGTTCAGCTCGCGCCCGATCGCCGCGACGGCACGGGGGTGGGCGAGCAGGAACTTGGTGCCACGGCGGCGGCTGAGCAGCTCGTCCAGGTCGTCCGGGCCGGGGACGCCGTCGTGCGGCTGGAGGCGCTGGTCGTACTCGCAGGCGTGCAGCAGGCCGAACTCGCGGTTGTTGACCAGCTCGTGTTCCTGGCGCTCCTTCAGCGCCTCGACCGTGAGCCGCAGCTGCTGCTCGGTCTGGTTCATCGGCTGGTTGTACAGGTCGGCCACGCGGGAGTGGATGCGCAGCACGGTCTGGGCGATGCTGAGTTCGTACTCGCGCGGACGCGCCTCGTAGTCGACGAAGGTGTGCGGGATGTCGGGCTCGCCGGAGTGGCCTGCCGCCAGCTCGACCTCCTTCTCGCCGTACTTGTTGGTGCGCTGGTCCGGGAGCGCGCGCAGCCGGCCGAGGTGTTCGGTGAGGGAGTCGGAGCGCTCGGCGACCTGTTCGAAGTCCGAGCGGCTGAGGACGAGCACCACGCACGCGGTGGCGGCGCGGGCGGTGTACTCCCAGATGGCGTCGGGGTCGAGCAATGCCTGTTCGCCGAAGTAGGCGCCGTCGGCAAGGACTTCGAGGACCGCGTCGTCGCCGTACGGGCCCGTGCCGACCTTCTCGACGCGGCCGTGGGCGAGCAGGTACACCTTCTCGGTGCGGGTGCCGAAGGAACTGATGACGTCACCTGCGGCGATCTCCCGCTGGCGGCAGCGCCGGGCCAGTTCGGTGAGCACCTCCTCGTCGTCGTACGAGCGCAGCGCGGGCAGCTCGCCCAGCTCGGCGGGGATGACCTCGACCTGGTCCCCGGTCTTCACGAAGGTGATGCGGCCGTCCCCCACGGCATACGTCAGCCGCCGGTTCACCCGGTACGTGCCGCCCTGGACGTCCACCCAGGGCAGGTTGCGCAGCAGCCAGCGGGAGCTGATCTCCTGCATCTGGGGTGCGGACTTGGTCGTGGTGGCCAGGTTCCGCGCGGCCGCAGTACCGAGGGACTGCTGCGCCTTGCCCTCTTCCGTGCGGACCTCTTCGCCTACCGACATAAGGAATTGCCCTCCCGTAAATGCCCGAGCCGGATCTCGCCGGGCATCGATCTCACGGCTGAGCCTTTCATCACGGAGTGTGCTCGCACCATTACACGAAAGAGCGGGAATGGATCATCGGACCACTGGGCAGACAAGGCGACCCCGTCACCTCCCGTAGACACCCATCCCGCCACATTCCCGGCCGAAAAGTGGCCGGATCGGCTCGCACAGCTGGCGAACGATGTTCCCGGACCACTCCACATCGGTACAAGCAGCGTGACGGGTGCACCGCCACCGGCGGCCGGCCCGCGACAACCGAACTTCCCGAACGGTACGAAGGAGGCGGTCATGTCCCCACCCATGTCCGCGAGCGGTTTTCTGGGCGCGCTCAAGGCGGAGGGCCTGAAGGTCGTGGAGGTCGCCGGCTGGCGCGTCCACAACCGCAACCACACGGGTCCCTGGGGCCCGGTCCACGGCGTCATGATCCACCACACGGTGACCAGCGGCGGCGCCCGCACCGTGGAGCTGTGCCGCGAGGGCTACGAGGAGCTTCCCGGCCCGCTCTGCCACGGCGTGATCACCAAGGACGGCAAGGTCCACCTGGTCGGCTACGGCCGCGCCAACCACGCCGGGCTCGGCGACGACGAGGTGCTGCGCGCGGTCATCGCGGAGAAGGGCCTGCCGCCCGACAACGAGTCCAACACCGACGGCAACCGGTACTTCTACGGCTTCGAGTGCGAGAACCTCGGTGACGGCGAGGACCCCTGGCCCGAGGCCCAGCTGGAGGCCATCGTGCGGGCCGCCGCCGCGATCTGCCGCCACCACGGCTGGACGGAGCACTCGGTCATCGGCCACCGCGAATGGCAGCCGGGCAAGGTGGACCCGCGGGGCTTCACCATGGCCTCGCTGCGGTCGCGGGTCAAGGAGCGGCTGAAGGGATAGCCGCGCGCGGGCGGGGCACACACCCGCGAGCGCGCGGGGTACACCCGCGAGCGGCACCCGCGCGCGAGGGGACAATGAGCGCATGACCAGCGCCGACCCGCTCGCCCCGGCACTCCCCTCGCCCCTCACGGAAGTACGGGACAACCGTTTCTCCCGGCACGGCGTGCGACTGCTGCTCAAGCGGGACGATCTGATCCACCCGGAGCTGATCGGCAACAAGTGGCGCAAGCTCATGCCGAACATCGAGGCGGCGCGGGGCCGGGCGCTGGTCACCTTCGGTGGCGCGTACTCCAACCATCTGCGCGCCACCGCGGCCGCCGGGCGGCTGCTCGGGCTGCCCACGGTCGGCGTGGTGCGCGGCGACGAACTGGCCAGCCGCCCGCTGAACCCGTCGCTGGCCAGGTGCGCGGCCGACGGCATGCGGCTGCACTTCACGGACCGGGCTGCCTACCGGCGCAAGAACGAGCCGGAGACCCTGGCCGCACTCCTCGGCGCGGCCCGCGCGGAGGGCGCGTACGTCGTCCCGGAGGGCGGCAGCAACGCCTTGGCGGTGCGCGGCTGTGTGGCGCTGGGCGAGGAGCTGCGGGACCGCGCGGAGGCCGTCGCGGTGGCCTGCGGCACCGGTGGCACGCTCGCCGGACTGGCCGCCGGACTCGCGCCCGGACAGCGCGCGCTGGGGGTGTCCGTACTCAAGGGCGGCTTCCTCGCGGCCGAGGTGCGCGCGCTCCAGGAGCGGGCCTTCGGCGCGCGCACGGGCGACTGGTCGCTGGAGGACCGCTTCCACTTCGGCGGCTATGCCCGTACGACCGGGGAGCTGGACTCGTTCGCGGCCGACTTCGAGGACCGGCACCAGGTGCCCGTGGAGCGGCTCTACGTCGCCAGGTTGCTGTTCGCGCTCACCGCGCTGGCCGGGGAAGGCGCCTTCCCGCGCGGGACCGCGGTGGCCGCGGTGATCACCGGACGGCCCTTCCCGGACAGCACGTTTCAGGCCACTTCGCGGCACCCGGCTCGGGCAGCGTCGCAGTGAGCGGTTCCGATCACGTCGCGGCACGCCGCTCAGGTCACCTCCCGGTACGCGGCCGCCTCCTCCAGGTCGAGCCGGCGCAGCAGGGTGCGGAGCATCTCGTCGTCGATGTAGCGGTGGTCGCGCAGGCGTACGAAGACATCGCGTTCGGCGCTGATCATGTTGCGGGACAGCCGCCGGTAGGTGTCGTCCACGGACTCGCCGGTGACGGGGTTGGCCTGGCCCAGGCGTTCCCAGACGGCGTCGCGGCGGCGGGCCATCACCGCGCGCAGCCGGTCGGCGAGCGGTGCGGGCAGGGCGTTGCGTTCGTCGGCGAGGAGTTCGTCGAGCCGGTTCTCGGCCGCGCGGGACGCCTGGGCCTGGGCGTTGGCCTCGGCGAGGGTGTCCGCGCGCGGGTCGCGGGGCGGGAAGCGCAGGGCGCGGATCAGCGGGGGCAGGCTCAGGCCCTGGATGACCAGGGTGCCGATGACGGTGGTGAAGGTCAGGAAGAGGATCAGGTTGCGCTGCGGGAAGGGGTGGCCGCCGTGCACGGTGAGCGGGATGGAGAAGGCGATGGCGAGGGAGACCACGCCGCGCATCCCGGCCCAGCCCGTGACCAGCGCGCCCCGCCAGGTGGGATTGTCCTCCCGCTCCCGGATACGGGCGGAGAGCAGACGGGGCAGGAAGGCGGCCGGGTAGACCCAGGCGATCCGGGCGAGGACGACGACCATGAAGAGGATCACGGCGTAGACGACGGCCCGCGTGCCGTCGTTCGCGCCGAGCCCCTCGACGACGACGCGCAACTGGAGGCCGATCAGGGCGAAGACGGCGGACTCCAGCACGAAGGCGACCATCTTCCACACCGCCTCCTCCTGGAGCCGGGTGGCGAAGTCGACCTCCCACGCGCGGTGGCCCAGGTAGAGCGCGACGACCACGACCGCGAGCACCCCGGAGGCGTGGAACTGCTCGGCGACGCTGTAGGCGACGAACGGGATGAGCAGCGACAGGGTGTTCTGGAGCAGGGGCTCGCGCAGATGGGTGCGCAGCCAGTGCAGCGGTGCCATCAGGACGAGGCCGACGCCGACACCGCCGACCGCGGCGATCAGGAACTCGAGCAGCCCGCCCGCCCAGGTGGCGCCCTCCCCGATGGCGGCGGCGAGGGCGACCTTGTACGCGGTGATGGCGGTGGCGTCGTTCAGCAGGGACTCGCCCTGCAGGATCGTGGTGATCCGGGACGGCAGCCCGAGCCGGCGGGCGACCGCGGTGGCGGCGACGGCGTCGGGCGGTGCCACCACCGCGCCCAGCACCAGCGCGGCGGTCAGCGGCAGGCCGGGGACGATCAGATGCGCCACCCAGCCGACCGCGACGGTGGCGAAGAGGACGTAGCCGACCGACAGCAGCGCCACCGGCCGCACCTGGGCGCGCAGGCCGAGGTAGGAGCTGTCGCTGGCCGAGGTGTACAGCAGCGGGGGCAGCAGCAGCGGCAGCACGACCTCGGGGTCGAGGGTGTAGTCCGGCACGCCCGGCAGGTAGGAGGCGGCGAGGCCGACGCCGACCAGCAGCAGCGGCGCGGGTACGGGCCCGCGCCGTGCCGCGCCCGCGACGGCGGCGCTCCCCGCGATCAGCAGCAGGAGCGGCATCACGTCCATGTCCTCGTCCACCCTCGTTCTCCGCGCGGCCGTCCGCGCTCCCGACGTAATCTGGCAATCATGAAACAGTGCACGCACCTCCACGCGCTGCCGCTCCCTGAACCCGGCCCGCTGAGCGAGACGTGCCTGGAGTGTCTCGCGGAGGGAACCGACCCGGTGCAGCTCCGGCTCTGCCTCACCTGCGGCCATGTCGCCTGCTGCGACTCCTCGCCGAACCGGCACGCGACGAGGCACCACGCGGACTCGGGTCACCCGGTGATGCGGACGTTCGAACCAGGAGACGACTGGCGGTGGTGTTTCGTGGACCACGTACTCGTGTGAGAGTGGACGGCACAGCGGCGGGCGGCGCGGCCGCCACGTCCGGTGATTCGACAGCCCGGTGCCTGGGTACGTCAACCCGGCGCGCGCTCTTCCCATTTGAATCCGCCCAACCCCCTAGACACGGAGCGTATACGGAGCTTTACTGTGAGTAACGCCAGGGGGCCGGGGGCGCGGGGACAGGAACGTTCCGGGCGCGATAGCGTCACCGCGGAACCACGTACGCGTTACGCCGGGGGCGATCCTCGGCCCCGTGAAGCTTGTACCACCATGGAGGTGAGGGTGTCCCAGATCGCAGGCGAGCCCACGGCGAACCAGGACTTCGTGGAAGTCCGGCTTCCGGCCGCGGGTGCCTACCTGTCGGTGCTGCGGACGGCCACGGCCGGTCTGGCGGCCCGCTTGGACTTCACCCTGGACGAGATCGAGGATCTGCGCATCGCGGTCGACGAAGCCTGCGCGATCCTGCTCCAGCAGGCCGTGCCGGGCTCCGTGCTCAGCTGCGTCTTCCGGCTCGTCGACGACTCGCTGGAGGTCACGGTGTCGGCTCCGACCACCGACGGCCACGCCCCGTCGCGCGACACGTTCGCCTGGACCGTGCTGTCGGCCCTGGCGGGCAAGGTGTCGTCCGCCGTCGACGAGGACCGGACCGTGTCGATCAGCCTCTACAAACAGCGCGGCGCGGGCCCCGGCCCGGCGTGAGGAACGGGGACGGTCCGGTGCGGGACGAAGAGCGCGGCGCGCGAGAACTGCCGACCGGAAAGGCCGAGAGCCTGCGGGCGGCCCCCCAGGACGGCTCCCGGCACACGGCCGACGGCCCAGACGGCATCGACGGCATCCCCGAGCAGGCCAGACCCCACCCGGAGGACGACTCCGCCGAGGTCGGCGGCGAGGGTGCCGTGCGGAGCGCGCCCCCGGTGGAGCGCGGCGGGGACGGTACCGCCGACCGCGCGGGGGCGAGGGCGCGGGGAAGGGCTACGGGCGGGACGATGAGCGAGCACGAGCGATACGCCGAGGGCACCGCACCGGGCGCGGAGACCGTGCGGGCGGCACAGCACGACCCCCACGACCGCAGCGGGGCGCGGGCGCTCTTCGTGGAGCTGCGGGGCCTAGAGGACGGCAGCCCGGAGTACGCGGAGCTGCGCAACCGGCTGGTCCGCATGCATCTGCCGCTCGTCGAGCATCTGGCGCGCCGCTTCCGCAATCGCGGCGAGCCGCTGGACGACCTCACCCAGGTCGCCACGATCGGGCTGATCAAGTCCGTGGACCGGTTCGACCCCGAGCGGGGCGTGGAGTTCTCCACGTACGCCACGCCCACGGTCGTCGGCGAGATCAAGCGGCACTTCCGCGACAAGGGCTGGGCGGTGCGGGTGCCGCGCCGGCTCCAGGAGCTGCGGCTCTCGCTGACCACGGCGACGGCCGAGCTGTCCCAGCTGCACGGCCGCTCCCCCACGGTGCACGAGCTGGCCGAGAAGCTGGCCATCTCCGAGGAGGAGGTGCTGGAGGGGCTGGAGTCGGCCAACGCATACTCCACACTGTCGCTCGACGTCCCCGACACCGACGACGAGTCCCCGGCGGTCGCCGACACCCTCGGCGCGGAGGACGAGGCGCTGGAGGGGGTGGAGTACCGGGAGTCGCTCAAGCCGCTGCTGGAGGATCTCCCGCCGCGCGAGAAACGCATCCTGCTGCTGCGGTTCTTCGGGAACATGACCCAGTCGCAGATCGCGCAGGAGGTCGGCATCTCGCAGATGCACGTCTCCCGGCTGCTGGCCCGCACACTGGCCCAGCTGCGGGAGAAGCTCCTGGTGGAGGAGTAGCCGCCTGCCCCCGCCGCCCTCGCCCCCCGGTCAGGCGTTATTCGGCGCGGCCCGGCCCGGTGATCCCGAGGGCGCGGGTCGTGGCCGGGCTGACCAGCAGCACCAGCGCGGCCACGGCGACGACCGCGAGGCAGATGCCCGCCGGGATGGCGACGCTGTCGGCCTGGACCAGGTTGTAGGCGACCGGCAGCGCGAGGATCTGGGTGATCACGGCGGGGCCCCGGCTCCAGCGGCGCTTCAGCCACAGTCCGCGCGCGGCGAGCAGCGGCAGCAACGCGAGCACGAGCAGGGTGATCCCGCCCGTGACGGCCTGCTGCCGGTCGTCGCCGCCGCCGGTGAGACCGAGCACGAGGACGTACATACCCGCGACGACAAGAGCGATCCCCTCCAGCGCGGCCAGCGCGGCGGCGTACACGAGGCGGCGCGGGCGCTCGCCGGCCCCGGTGGTGCCGGTGGTCTCCGGGGCGGGGGTCTGCTCACTGCTCACAAGAGAAGGGTAGCTCCGCGCCCGGAACGGCCCGGAGGGTGCGTGTCGAGGCTCACGCCCCTCGGCCCGACCGATCCTCGACTCTCCCTGGGTTCGATACCCCCCAGTAGGTACGCTGCCATACATGCGTGCACTTCTCGTGGTCAATCCGGCGGCAACCACCACAAGCGCCCGCAGACGTGACGTACTGATCCACGCGCTCGCCAGCGAGATGAAGCTGGACGTCGTCCACACCGAGTACCGCGGTCACGCACGTGATCTGGGGCGGTCGGCTGCGGAGAGTGACGACGTGGAGATGGTGGTGGCCCTGGGCGGCGACGGCACCGTGAACGAGGTGGTCAACGGCCTGCTGTACGCCGGCCCCGACCTGGAGCGGCTGCCCGGCCTCGCGGTGGTACCCGGCGGTTCGACCAATGTCTTCGCCCGTGCGCTGGGCCTGCCCAACGATCCCGTCGAGGCCACCGGCGCCCTGCTGGACGCACTGCGCGAGCGCCGGGAACGCGTGGTCGGCCTCGGCCTGACCTCGGGCACGCCGGGCACGCCGGACGAGGCGGTGCCGGAGCGCTGGTTCACTTTCAACGCCGGACTCGGCTTCGACGCCGGAGTTGTGGGCAGGGTGGAAAGGGAACGGGAGCGCGGCAAGAAGTCGACGCACGCGCTCTATGTCCGCCAAGTAGCAAGGCAGTTCATGGGTGAACCGAATCGCAGACACGGCACCATCAGCCTGGAACGACCGGGTGCGGAACCGGTGTCCGACCTCGCCGTGGCCATAGTCTCGAACACGTCGCCCTGGACCTACCTCGGCAATCGCCCGATGTACACATCACCTAAGGCGTCGTTCGACAAAGGCATCGACGTGCTCGGGCTGAAGCGGCTTTCCACGGCTGCGGTTGCCCGGTATGCGACCCAGTTGCTCACTTCGTCCCCCGAGCGCGGACCCCACGGGAGACACGCTGTCTCGCTGCACGACCTGGACCGGTTCACCTTGCATTCGAAGGCGCCTCTGCCCCTTCAGATGGACGGTGACCACCTGGGGCTGAGAACGAGCGTGACGTTCACAGGCGTTCGCCGTGCACTGCGTGTGATTGTGTGAGCGGAAGGGGCCAAAGCCCTTTCACTCGAACGTTTAGGCCACCGTCCACCCCATGGAAGTACGGCTGTGACCTAGTCGACACCGAGGAATCAAAAAAAATCTTCCTGAAGGGGTTGTATCCGTCGCCGAGGTTTGCAAGTCTCTACATGGCGATCGGGACGGCCCGCGACATCGGCTTCCAGTGGTCGCCAAATCCCTCTTCACAACAAAGGACCACTCCGGGGAGACCCGGTGATCGGCCCTTCACTTGTTGAGGGATTCGTGAAAGCGTTCACATTCACAAGCAATCTGCAGGTAATACCAAGGAGAGGTAGCAGCCATGGACTGGCGTCACAACGCCGTTTGCCGCGAGGAAGACCCCGAGCTGTTCTTCCCCATCGGCAACACCGGTCCCGCGCTGCTGCAGATCGAGGAAGCCAAGGCCGTCTGCCGTCGCTGCCCGGTGATCGAGCAGTGTCTGCAGTGGGCGCTCGAGTCCGGTCAGGACTCCGGCGTCTGGGGTGGTCTGAGCGAGGACGAGCGTCGCGCGATGAAGCGTCGCGCCGCTCGCAACCGTGCTCGCCAGGCTTCTGCCTGACGAGTCACCCCTGCTGACAGCCTGAGCTTGGCGGCGCGTGGGCCCTGCGGAACTCCCGTACCGGGCACCACGCTTCTCCCGCCCCGAGCCGCAGCGCGCAGTACCCCCGATGCTTTCCCCAGGTCCCGGCCTCGCCGGACCCGGGGGGCTCCGCCCCGGCGGAGCAGCTCAGCAACGAGCACCAGCCTCGGACCATCACTGGTCCGGGGCTTTTCGCTGATCCGCGCCGGTCTCTCAGCGCGTCACTTCTGCGGGCGCGCCGGGATGTCCAGGACGACCTGGGTGCCGCGCTCCGGCGCCGGCACCATGTCGAAGGTGCCTCCCAACTCGCCCTCGACCAGGGTCCGGACGATCTGCAGGCCGAGGTTGCCCGCGGTCTGCGGATCGAAGCCCTCGGGCAGCCCGACCCCGTCGTCCTCGACGGTGACGAGCAGCCTCCCCTCCTTGGTGGTGCCGCCCCGGACCGCCGAGACCTCGACCGTGCCGGTGTCGCCCTCGCGGAAGCCGTGCTCAAGGGCGTTCTGCAGCACCTCGGTCAGCACCATGGACAGCGGCGTGGCGACCTCGGCGTCCAGCCAGCCGAAGCGGCCGCTGCGCCGGGCGGTCACCTTGCCCGGCGAGATCTCCGCGACCATCGCCAGCACCCGGTCGGCGATGTCGTCGAACTCCACCCGCTCGTCCAGGTTCTGAGACAGCGTCTCGTGCACGATGGCGATGGAGCCGACCCGGCGCACGGCCTCCTCCAGCGCCTCCCGGCCGCGCTCGGAGCCGATGCGGCGGGCCTGGAGCCTGAGCAGGGCGGCGACCGTCTGGAGGTTGTTCTTCACCCGGTGGTGGATCTCACGGATGGTGGCGTCCTTGGTGATCAACTCACGTTCACGGCGCCGGAGTTCGGTGACGTCCCGGCAGAGCACCAGGGAACCGATGCGCGTGCCCTTGGGCTTGAGCGGGATGGAGCGGAACTGGATGACGCCGTCATTGGCCTCGATCTCGAACTCGCGGGGGGCGTAGCCGCTGGCCGCCTTGGCGAGCGCCTCGTCCACCGGGCCCCGCGTCGGGGCGAGTTCGGCGGTGGTGCGGCCGAGGTGCTGGCCGACCAGATCGGCGGCGAGACCGAGGCGGTGGTAGGCGGAGAGCGCGTTCGGGGAGGCGTACTGGACGATGCCGTCGGCGTCCACCCGGATCAGGCCGTCGCCCGCGCGCGGGGAGGCGTCCATGTCGACCTGCTGGTCGGGGAAGGGGAAGGAGCCGGCCGCGATCATCTGCGCGAGGTCCGAGGCGCTCTGGAGGTAGGTGAGTTCCAGCCGGCTAGGGGTGCGCACGGTCAGCAGGTTGGTGTTGCGGGCGATCACCCCGAGGACGCGGCCCTCCCGCCGGACCGGGATGGACTCGACCCGTACCGGGACCTCTTCGCGCCATTCCGGGTCGCCCTCCCGGACGATCCGGCCCTCGTCCAGCGCCGCGTCCAGCATGGGGCGGCGACCGCGCGGGACGAGGTGGCCGACCATGTCGTCCTGGTAGGAGGTCGGGCCGGTGTTGGGGCGCATCTGGGCGACCGAGACGTACCGGGTGCCGTCGCTGGTGGGGACCCACAGGACGAGGTCGGCGAAGGAGAGGTCGGAGAGCAGCTGCCACTCAGAGACCAGCAGATGGAGCCACTCGAGGTCGGTGTCCCCGAGGGCGGTGTGCTGGCGGACGAGTTCGTTCATGGAGGGCACGCTGCGAGCGTACCGGGGGCACGTCACGGGCCCGGAGGACACCCGCGGGCCGCGGCGCCTGAGAGGGACCCTCAGCCCTCCCCGCGCCGCAGCCCGGAGCATCATCGGCCGTGGGGTGTGCGGTCCCGGTCGGCCGAAGGCCGAGGAGCCGGAGCAGTCAGGGCAGAGAGCGCCGGTTCCTCGATCCGCCTTCCTGTGCGGGGAAGGCGGAGGCTTGTCAGCTTGTCGTCCTGCGTGGAGCCTCTCCCGCATTCTGGACTAGACCACGCGGGCGTGTCCATGGTCCGGAGAGCCCGGACCCGTGGGCGGCGGGGCCGCGCCATACCGAAAGCCTAGCCCGGCGGGCGGGCACGCGGGGGTCGTCGGCCTGGCGATTTCCACCACGTACGGCGGAGGCCACTCTGCTAGATTGGTCTAAACCACAGGGCCGACGTTCCCCCGGTCCCCAGCGACCGTCGGCCCTCTTCCAGATCGGCAGGCCCAGCGTGGAAGTTGTCATCGTCCCGGACGCCGCAGCGGGCGGCGAACTGGTGGCCGAGGCCATGGCCCGGCTGCTGCGGCGCAAGCCCGAAGCCCTGCTCGGAGTGGCCACCGGCTCCACCCCGCTGCCGGTCTACCGGGCCCTGGCGGCCAAGGTGCGCTCCGGCGCGGCGGACATCCGCCGGGCCAGGATCGCGCAGCTCGACGAGTACGTGGGGCTGCCCGCCGACCACCCCGAGTCCTACCGCTCGGTGCTGCGCCGCGAGGTGCTGGAGCCGCTCGGCATCGGCATGGCCGCGTTCATGGGCCCGGACGGCACGGCCGCCGACGTCCTTGCGGCGTGCGAGGAGTACGACCGGGCGCTCACCTCGGCCGGCGGCGTGGACCTCCAGCTCCTCGGCATCGGCACGGACGGGCACATCGGGTTCAACGAGCCGTGCTCCTCGCTCGCCTCGCGGACCCGGATCAAGACGCTGACCGAGCAGACCCGGATCGACAACGCCCGCTTCTTCGACGGCGACATCGGCCAGGTCCCGCACCATGTGATCACCCAGGGCATCGGCACCATCCTGGAGGCCCGCCACCTGGTGCTGCTCGCCACCGGAGAGGGCAAGGCGGACGCGCTCGCAGCCACCGTCGAGGGCCCGGTCGCGGCGGTCTGTCCCGCCTCCGCCCTCCAGCTCCACCCGCACGCCACGGTGGTCGCAGACGAGGCGGCCGCCTCCAAGCTGAAGCTGGCGGACTACTTCCGCCACACCTACGCCCACAAGCCGGACTGGCAGGGCCTGTAGGCGGGGAGGGCAGGGCCTGCGGACGGAGGGGCAGGGCCTGTGGACGAGGGGCAAGGCCCGCGGAAACGCCTCCGTCCCCGTGGGCGCACCACGGGGACGGAGTGCGGGCTCACGCACCCGCGATGACCTCCGCAGCCGCCCGGCCGCAGACGCGGGCCGCGCCGTGGGTGGCGAGGTGGAGATGCCCGCGCGGCGGGGACTGCGGCACGCCCATCTCGACGACCACCGTGTCCGGGCGGGCCGCGAGGAGCGTGGTCAGGGCCCTGGCCATCCAGGGGTGCCGGTGTTCGTCCCGGACCACCGCGACCACCCGGCGCTCCCCCGCGGCAACGAGGGCGTCGGAGCCGGCCGAGTCACCGGTGAAGCTCCCCGTCAGCGTGCCCGGCAGCAGCGAGGACAGCTCGGCTGCCACGCCCCAGGGAGTCTCGTCGCCCACCGCGATGTTGGCGACGGGGGTGAAGGCGGCGACGTAGGGCGCCTCGGTGAGCGGGGTGAAGGACTCGCCGCCGGTCACCGCCAGGGCCCGGCGGGCGGCGCGCAGTCCGGCCCCGGGGTCGGGGGCGGTGTCCCCGGCGGTGCCGTTCGTGGTCCAGGCGGCGAGTTCACGCACCCGGCGGGCCGCGTCCGCGAGGCGTTCCTCGGGGAGTTCGCCGGAGCGTACGGCGGTCACCAGGGCGTCGCGCAGCCGCCGTACCGTCTCGTCGTCGGCGAGACCGCCGCCCACGCAGATCGCGTCGGCGCCGGCCGCGACGGCCAGGACGCTGCCCCGCTCGATGCCGTAGGTGCCGGAGACGGCGCGCATCTCCATGCCGTCGGTGACGATCAGGCCCTGGTAGCCGAGTTCGCCGCGCAGCAGGTCGGTGAGGGCCGGCCGGGAGAGGGTCGCGGGGCGGTCCGGGTCCAGGGCGGGGACCAGGATGTGGGCACTCATCACGGCGCGGGTGCCCGCCGCGAGGGCGGCACGGAAAGGCGCGAGTTCGCGGGTCTGGAGCACCTCGGCGGGTACGTCGATGCGGGGCAGCGCGTGGTGGGAGTCGACGGCGGTGTCGCCGTGGCCGGGGAAGTGCTTGGTGCAGGCCGCGACCCCGGCTGACTGGAGGCCGCTGACGTAGGCGGCGGTGTGCCGGGCGACCAGGTCGGTGTCGGCGCCGAAGGAGCGGACGCCGATGACCGGGTTGCCGGGGTTGGAGTTGACGTCGGCGGACGGCGCCCAGTTGAGGTGGACCCCGCAGGCGGCGAGGCGGCGGCCGAGTTCGCGGGCGACGGCGTGGGTCAGCTCCAGGTCGTCGACCGCGCCGAGGGCGTGGTTCCCGGGGAAGGAGGAGCCGGTACGGGCCTCCAGGCGGGTGACGTCGCCGCCCTCCTCGTCCATGGCCACCAGCACATCGGGCCGCTCGGTACGCAACTGTGCGGTGAGAGCGGCCAGTTGGTCGGGCGAGACGATGTTGCGGCCGAACAGGCCGACCGAGGCGAGGCCCTCGCCGAGCCGGCGCAGCAGCCAGTCGGGGGCGGTGGTGCCGGTGAAGCCGGGCTGGAGGACGGTGAGCGCGTCGCGCGTCAGGGTGTCCGTACCGCGGGCGATTGTCGTCATCGGGTGGCGTTATCCCTTCACGGCGCCCGCGGTCAGCCCCGCGGCCATCTTGCGCTGGACGAGGAGGAACAGCACGACGATCGGCACGGCCATCATGGTGGCGCCGGCCATCATCGGGGCGTATTCGGTGCCGTGCTTGGTGGTGAAGTTGCCGAGCCAGACGGTGGCCGTCTGGTTCTCCTGGCTGAGCAGCATCAGGGCGTAGAGGTACTCGTTCCACGCCTGGATGAAGCCGTAGACGGAGGTGGCGACCATGCCGGGGGCGAGCAGCGGGAAGACCACGCGGACGAAGGCGCCGGTGCGGGAGCAGCCGTCGACCATGGCCGCCTCCTCCAGCTCGCGCGGGATGTTGACGATGAAGCCGCGCAGGGTCCACACCGTGAACGGCAGGATGAACGTCAGATAGGTGATGATCAGCCCGGTCAGCTTGTCGTACTGATGCAGGTCGTTCAGCAGCAGGAAGACCGGGATGATCATGGCGACGAGCGGGACCATCTGCACCGCGAGAATGCCGACGATCACGATCTTCCGGCCCCGGAAGGCGAACCGGGAGATGGCGAGCGCGGCGAGCATGCCGACGACGACGCCGATGAGGACGACGGACAGCGAGACGATCAGGCTGCGGCCGACCGGGCCCCAGAAGTCGGCGATGTCGAAGGCCCGGCGGAAGTTGTCCAGGGTGAAACCGGTGGGCAACAGGCTGGGGTCGGGGTCGATGGCGTCCTTGGCCGGCTTGATCGCGGTGTCGAGCATCCAGTAGACGGGGAAGCCCGCGGTGGCGACGACGAGGAGGCCGAGGACGTTCCAGCCGGCCCTGGCGGTCCGGCGGGCGGGGGAAGCCGTGCTGGTCACTCGACCTCTCCGATCTTGAGCATCTGGCGCATGTAGACGGCGACGACGCCGAGCAGCAGCACCACGGTGATGAGGGCGATGGCGGAGCCCTGGGCGTAGTCGTTGACCACGAAGGCGCGGTCGTAGGAGTAGGTGGTGAGGAGCTGGAACTGGGCCTCGGGGTGGCCGTTGCGCATCACGAAGACCTGCGGGAAGACACCCATGTCCCAGATGACGGAGAGGGTCGTCAGCATGACGATCACCGGTTTGAGCACGGGCAGGGTGACGTACCGGAAGACGCCCCAGGAACCGGCGCCGTCCAGCCGGGCGGCCTCCTCCAGCTCGGCGGGGACCTGGGTGAGTCCGGCGCTGAGGGTGATGACCACGAAGGGCACCGCGCCCCAGACCACCAGCAGCATGATCACCGCGAGCCCCTGGGTTCCGTCGGCGAACCAGTTGTGGCCGATCAGGTCGACGCCGGGCAGCTTGCTGACGAGGGCGTTGAGGATGCCGTAGTCGGCGTCGAAGAGCCACTTGAAGACGGTGGTGGCGACGATGACGGGCATGCCCCAGCTGGCCACCAGCGCGATGTTGACGAGGGTCTTCACCCAGCCGGAGACCCGCTGGAGCAGCAGGGCGATCAGCATGCCGAGGACCATCGTGCCGACGACCGCGCCGCCGGCGAAGACGGCGGTGCGCAGGACGACCTGCCAGAAGTCGCCGTCGCCGAGCACCTTGGTGAAGTTGCCGAAACCCGCCGACTCCGGCTCCTTGAACCCCCACAGCTGGGACTGGCCGAACGTCTGGAACGACAGGGTGACCAGCCGGACCAGGGGGTAGCCCATGACACCGGCGAGGATCAGCAGACAGGGCGCGAGCAGCAGCCAGGGGGTGGCGGCGGTGCCCCTGGCGGAGCCGGGTCGGGGCCGCCGGGGCGCGGGGCCGGGTGGCGGCGCCTGCCGCGGCGGCGGCACCTTGGCAGGCGTGGTCGTGTCTGCGGCACTCATCGCGCTCCTCGGCGATCCCTGAAGTCCGGTGCAGGCGGTACGGCGGGCGCCGCGCGGGCCGGTGAGCCCGCGCGGCGCACCCGGGTCACTTGGTGTTGATGACCTTGTCGATCGCGGCGTCCGCCTCCTTGGCGGCGTCCTGCACCGACTTCTTGCCGGTGCCGATCTGCTGGAGCATGGTCTGCAGGACCTGCGCCTTCTCCACCTGGCCCCAGCCGGGGGCCATCGGCACGAACCAGTTGGACTCGGCCGCGGTGGCCGGCACGGCGGTCGCCGGGTCGTTCTTCAGGGTGGCGAGGTCGGTCTTGTTGTTGGGCAGGTTGCCCTTGGCGATCAGACCCTTCTGGCCCTCGGGACCGGTGAAGGCGTTGATCCACTCGGCGGCGACGTCCTGGTTGTGGGACTTCACCGGCACGGCGAGGTCCGAACCGCCCAGGAACACCGGCATGTTCTTGCCGGACGGACCGGGCATCACGAAGTTCTCGAGGTTGTCCTTGAGCTTGCCGGTCTTGTCGTTCTTCGGGTCGGCGGAGGTGGCGCCCTCCCAGGCCGCGCCGAAGATCATGGCCGACTTGCCCTGGCCGTAGACGAGGTAACGGTCGGACTCGTCCTTGGTCTTGTCGCCGTGCATGTACTTGTCGACGACCTGCTTGAAGGCGGTGAGGCCCTTGACCGACTCCGGTGAGGAGAGGGACGCCTTCCACTGGCCGCCCTCCTGCTTGGCGATGGCGCCGCCCGCGTCGTAGACGAAGGACACGGCCGCGTACCAGTCACGGGTGGGCTGGTACCAGGCGTTGAACTTGCCCCCCTCCTTCTTCTGGATCTTGTCCAGCGCGGAGGTCAGCTCGGCGTAGGTCTTCGGCGGGGTCTTGACGCCGACCGAAGCGGCCACGTCCTTGCGCCAGTTGGCGACGCGGCCACCGGCGTAGTACGGCACGCCGTAGGTCTTGCCGTCGTAGCCGACCGACGCCTTCAGGCCGTCGAGCCAGGCGTCCGAGCCCTCGAACTTGCCGGGCTCCAGGGGGGCGAAGGCGCCCTTCACCATGTAGCCGAGCATCTCGGTGTTGCCCATCTCGACCACGTCGGGGGCCTTGTCGGTGGCGAGGACGGCGTCCAGCTTGGTGTTCTTGTCCGGCCAGCCGTAGTACTCGTGCTTGATCTTCAGGCCCGGGTGCTTCTTCACCACGGCGGCGTCGGCGGCCTTGACCAGGTTCGGCCAGTTGTTCTGCGCGTCGACGGTCAGCCAGACGGTCAGCGCGTCGTTGTCGCCCCCCTTGCCCTTGCCGTCGTCGCTGCCGCACGCGGCGATGGAGACGATCATGCCCGCGACGCCGATCGCGGCTATCAGTCTGCGCTTCACGCCATCCTCCTCAGGGATGCCCACAACCCCCCTGCCTCCCCGCGGCGTCACACTTGCGCGTCGTACCGCCCTCGGAGCCGGGACTGGACCAATGGTGTAGACCAGCACCGGGAGCTTGGCCCAGACCAAATGGGCTGTCAAGGGTGTTCAGGTGGGGCGCGGGCGTCCGTGACGCGACCGAGATATGCAGGGACCTTTCATTGCGCAACCGACAGATCGGACGGCCCAGTTCCGGTGGACCACTGACCCGCACCGCACGGGTGGACTAGACCAACTGAGGGTGCGGCGGTATACAAGGAGCTCACGGAGCGTTCGGGCGTACCCGGCCGCGCGCGGCCGTGCCACGATGTGGACCGCGACCGATGGCGATGTCGGTCGCCAGCGGCATCCGGAGCCGGGAAGGCAGCCATGAGCACCGACGTCAGCAGGGCGGAGAACGAGGCCGGCGCGACCGTCCGTACGGCGCGCGTGCCCAAGTACTACCGCCTGAAGAAGCACCTCCAGGAGATGACGGAGACGCTTCCGCCGGGTACGCCGGTGCCGCCCGAGCGCACCCTGGCCGCGGAGTTCGACACCTCCCGCACCACGGTCCGCCAGGCGCTCCAGGAGCTGGTGGTCGAGGGACGACTGGAACGCATCCAGGGCAAGGGCACCTTCGTCGCCAAGCCCAAGGTCGCCCAGACGCTCCAGCTCACCTCCTACACCGAGGACATGCGCGCCCAGGGTCTGGAACCCACGTCTCAGCTGCTGGACATCGGCTACATCACGGCCGACGACCGCCTGGCCGGGCTGCTGGACATAAGCGCCGGGGGCCGGGTGCTGCGCATCGAGCGGCTGCGCATGGCCAACGGCGAGCCGATGGCCATAGAGACCACCCATCTCTCCGCCAAGCACTTCCCCGCGCTGCGCCGTTCGCTGGTGAAGTACACCTCGCTGTACACCGCGCTCGCCGAGGTCTACGACGTCCACCTGGCCGAGGCCGAGGAGACCATCGAGACCTCGCTCGCCACCCCGCGCGAAGCGAGCCTGCTCGGCACCGACGTGGGCCTGCCGATGCTGCTGCTGTCCCGGCATTCCGTGGACCGCGAGGGCCGGCCGGTGGAGTGGGTGCGCTCGGTCTACCGGGGCGACCGCTACAAGTTCGTGGCGCGGCTGCGGCGCCCACAGGACTGACCGGTTCCGCTTCCCCCTCCTCCTTCGGCGCTCACCAGCTCCCCTCGCCGTACTGACACCCGGACGAGGGCTTCCGCTCCGCCCGAGCCGTCACCTAGATTGCGTGCGCGTCACACAGTGATCCACGAGGGGACGGAGCTGCGGCATGCCCGAAGAATCCGAAGTGAGACCACCGGTGGTGACACCGGTCCGTGTGGTCATCGGCCTGTGCCTCGTGGCGCCGTTCGTGGCGATGCTGTGGGTGGGTTCGTTCTCCAGGGTGGACCCGACGTTCATCGGCATCCCGTTCTTCTACTGGTACCAGATGCTGTGGGTGCTGGTCTCCACCTCGCTCACCGTGACCGCGTACCAGCTGTGGCAGCGTGACCAGCGCTCCCGCAAGGCGCGGAGCGGGGGTGTGGCGAGGTGAAGGACGGCGTCAACGGCGTGGCGCTCGGCGTCTTCGTCTTCTTCTTCCTGGCCGTCACGGTCCTCGGCTTCCTGGCCTCGCGCTGGCGCAAGGCGGACAACGAGCACTCGCTGGACGAATGGGGCCTGGGCGGCCGTTCATTCGGCACCTGGATCACCTGGTTCCTGCTCGGCGGCGACCTGTACACCGCGTACACGTTCGTCGCGGTGCCCGCGGCGATCTACGCGGCCGGCGCGGCCGGGTTCTTCGCGGTGCCGTACACGATCCTGGTGTACCCGCTGATCTTCACGTTCCTGCCCCGGCTGTGGTCGGTCTCGCATCGGCACGGCTACGTCACCACCTCCGACTTCGTGCGCGGCCGGTTCGGCTCCAAGGGGCTTTCGCTGGCGGTGGCGGTCACCGGCATCCTGGCGACCATGCCCTACATCGCGCTCCAACTGGTCGGCATCCAGGCGGTGCTGGACGTGATGGGCGTGGGCGGCGGTGAGGACACCAACTGGTTCGTGAAGGACCTGCCGCTGCTGATCGCCTTCGGTGTGCTGGCGGCCTACACCTACTCCTCGGGGCTGCGGGCCCCCGCGATGATCGCGTTCGTGAAGGACACGCTCATCTACATCGTGATCACGGTGGCGATCATCTACATCCCGGTCAAGCTGGGCGGCTTCGACGAGATCTTCGCCAAGGCGGGCGAGAAGTACACCGCCGCCGGCGCGGGCGGTCTCGTCCCGGCACCGGCGGGCCAGTGGACGTACGCCACGCTGGCCCTCGGCTCGGCGCTGGCGCTGTTCATGTACCCGCACTCCATCACCGCGACCCTCTCCTCCAGGAGCCGCGACGTGATCCGGCGCAACACCACGATCCTGCCGCTGTACTCCCTGATGCTCGGCCTGCTGGCGCTGCTGGGCTTCATGGCTGTCGCGGCCGGGGTGAAGGTCAAGAACGGCCAGCTGGCGATCCCTCAGTTGTTCGAGAACATGTTCCCGGACTGGTTCGCGGGCGTGGCCTTCGCGGCGATCGGCATCGGCGCCCTGGTCCCGGCGGCGATCATGTCGATCGCGGCGGCGAACCTGTTCACCCGCAACATCTACAAGGACTTCATCAAGCCCGACGCGACGCCCGAGCAGGAGACCAAGGTCTCCAAGCTGGTCTCGCTGCTGGTGAAGGTGGGCGCGCTGGTCTTCGTCCTCACCATGGACAAGACGGTGGCGATCAACTTCCAGCTGCTGGGCGGCATCTGGATTCTCCAGACCTTCCCGGCCCTGGTCGGCGGCCTGTTCACCCGCTGGTTCCACCGCTGGGCGCTGCTGGCGGGCTGGGCGGCCGGCATGCTCTACGGCACGGTCGCCGCCTACGGGGTCGCCTCGCCGACCCAGAAGCACTTCGGCGGCTCGGCCGAGGAGATCCCCGGTATCGGTGAGATCGGCTACCTCGGCCTGACCGCGTTCGTGCTGAACGTGCTGGTCACCGTCGTCCTCACCTTCGTCCTGAGGGCCGTGAAGGCCCCCGACGGCATCGACGAGACCAGGCCCGAGGACTACACGGCCGACGCGGGCGACCCCGGCGTCGAGGTCGAACTGCCCCCGGCGACGGCGGGCAGCGCCCACTAGGGATCTGCGCCCTCCCGACGACGGGCCGCCGTGATACGCGAGCGACGGCGGCCCGTCGTCGTACACACTCACGCCCATGGACCTCCACATCAGAGCCGCCGAGCCGGCCGAGTACACCGCCCTGGGCGAGATCACCGCGCGGGCCTACCTCCAGGACGGACTGCTGGACTTCGGCGCGAGCGACGCGTATCTGGGCGAGCTGCGGGACGTGGCCCGGCGGGCGGCCGCCGCGCAGATCCTGGTGGCCGAGCGCGGGGGCGTCCTGCTGGGCGGGGTGACCTTCGTCCCGGCCGGCGGGCCCATGGCCGACATCGCCGGTCCCGGCGAGGCCGAGATCCGCATGCTGGCGGTCGCGCACGCCGGCCGGGGCCAGGGAGCCGGGGAGGCACTCGTCCGCGCCTGCGTGGAGCGCGCGCGGGCCGTCGAGGGCTGCCGGAGCCTCGTCCTGTCCACCCAGCCGATGATGCGGACCGCCCACCGCATCTACGAACGCCTCGGTTTCCACCGCACCCCGGACCGCGACTGGAACCCCCTGCCGGACCTCCTGGACCTCGCCCTGCTCACCTACGAGTTGACCCTCTGAAGCCGCCGCAACACGCAACAGACACAACATCTGGGGGTGACGCGACAGCCCGGCACTAGATGTATGCTCATGCTCGCTGTCGTCGCAGGGGAATCCGGTGCGAATCCGGAACTGTCCCGCAACGGTGTACTCGCGTGCTTCGTGCATGCCAGCGTCAGTCCGAGGACCTGTCGGCAGCGGCGCCCGGCCGTCCGGTCCGGGTGCTCGAAGACGTCCGGGCCTCGTGGAGTGGGCCGGTGGACGAGACGCCGTGTGCGCTCGTGCCCCCGTATACCCTCCGCCAGGTCCCCGTGCCCAGCGAGGGAGAGTCCCACGTGACCATCGCGCCTGCCGACCCGGCTTCAGCCACCCCGGCGACCGGGGCCCCAGTGCGGAACGACGGCCCCGGCGCCGCGCTGCTGCGGACCCTGACCGAGCTGACCGCCGACCTCCCCGACGCGGACCCCGGCCGGGTCGCGGCCGCCGCGCTGCGCGGCCGGTCGGCGCGCGCCGACGAGGCGGAGCTGCGCGAGCTGGCCACCGAGGCCGCCGCCGGCCTGATCTCGGAGGACCCCGCGTACTCCCGGCTGGCCGCCCGGCTGCTCACGCTCTCCATCCGCGCCGAGGCCGCCTCGCAGGGCGTGACGTGCTTCACCGAGTCGGTGACCGTGGGCCACCGCGAGGGCCTGGTCGCCGACCGCACCGCTGACTTCGTGACACTGCACGCCGCCCGTCTCGACGCCCTGATCGACACCGGCGCCGACGACCGGTTCGGCTACTTCGGCCTGCGCACCCTGCACAGCCGCTACCTGCTGCGCCACCCCCTCACCCGCAAGGTGATCGAGACCCCCCAGCACTTCCTGCTGCGCGTGGCTAGCGGCCTGGCGGAGAACGACAGCGCCCCAGCCGTGGACGAGGTGGCCGCGCTGTACGGCCTGATGAGCCGCCTGGACTACCTGCCCTCCTCCCCCACCCTGTTCAACTCCGGTACGCGGCACCCCCAGATGTCGTCCTGCTACCTGCTGGACTCCCCGCTGGACGAGCTGGACTCGATCTACGACCGCTATCACCAGGTGGCCCGCCTCTCCAAGCACGCCGGCGGCATCGGCCTGTCCTACTCCCGTATCCGCAGCCGGGGTTCGCTGATCCGGGGCACCAACGGGCACTCCAACGGCATCGTCCCGTTCCTGAAGACGCTGGACGCCTCGGTGGCCGCGGTGAACCAGGGCGGCCGGCGCAAGGGCGCGGCCGCGGTGTACCTGGAGACCTGGCACTCCGACATCGAGGAGTTCCTGGAGCTGCGCGACAACACCGGTGAGGACGCGCGCCGTACGCACAACCTGAACCTCGCGCACTGGATTCCGGACGAGTTCATGCGCCGGGTCAACGCCGACGAGCCCTGGTCGCTGTTCTCCCCGGCCGACGTGCCCGAGCTGGTCGACCTGTGGGGCACGGAGTTCGAGGCGGCCTACCGCAAGGCCGAGCAGGCGGGCCTGGCGAAGAAGTCCATGCCGGCCCGCGAGCTGTACGGCCGCATGATGCGCACTCTCGCCCAGACCGGCAACGGCTGGATGACCTTCAAGGACGCCGCCAACCGCACCGCCAACCAGACGGCGCTGCCGGGCAACGTGGTCCACTCCTCCAACCTGTGCACGGAGATCCTCGAGGTCACCGACGACGGGGAGACCGCGGTCTGCAACCTCGGCTCGGTGAACCTGGGTGCCTTCGTGGCCGACGGCGACATCGACTGGGAGCGGCTGGACGAGACCGTCCGCACCGCCGTGACCTTCCTCGACCGGGTCGTGGACATCAACTTCTACCCGACCGAGCAGGCGGGCCGCTCCAACGCCAAGTGGCGCCCGGTGGGCCTCGGCGCGATGGGCCTGCAGGACGTCTTCTTCAAGCTGCGCATCCCGTTCGACTCCCCCGAGGCGAAGGCGCTGTCCACGCGGATCGCCGAGCGCATCATGCTGGCCGCCTACGAGGCATCCGCCGACCTCGCCGAGCGCCCCCAAGCGCCTACGACAGGCTCCGGTGCAGGGGGGACCCCCGTCGGCCCGCTGCCCGCCTGGGAGCAGACCCGTACCGCGCGGGGTGTGCTGCACCCCGACCACTACGGCGTCGAGCTGACCTGGCCGGAGCGCTGGGCCGCGCTGCGCGCCCGGATCGCCGAGGTCGGCATGCGCAACTCGCTGCTGCTGGCGATCGCGCCGACGGCCACCATCGCCTCCATCGCGGGTGTGTACGAGTGCATCGAGCCGCAGGTGTCCAACCTGTTCAAGCGCGAGACGCTGTCGGGCGAGTTCCTCCAGGTGAACGCGTACCTGGTGCAGGAGCTGAAGAACCTCGGCGTGTGGGACGCCCGCACCCGTGAGGAGCTGCGCGAGGCCAACGGCTCGGTGCAGGGCTTCGCCTGGATTCCCGAGGACGTGCGGAACCTGTACCGCACGGCGTGGGAGATCCCGCAGCGCGGTCTGATCGACATGGCCGCCGCCCGCACCCCGTTCCTCGACCAGGCGCAGTCGCTGAACCTGTTCCTGGAGACGCCGACCATCGGCAAGCTCTCCTCGATGTACTCCTACGCCTGGAAGTCGGGTCTGAAGACCACGTACTACCTGCGTTCGCGCCCGGCGACCAGGATCGCCCGTGCCGCCGGCCGCGCCCAGGAGACCAAGACCATCCCCGTGCAGCAGGCGGCCGACCCGGATGCCGTCGCCTGCTCTCTCGAAAACCCCGAGTCCTGCGAGGCCTGCCAGTAATGACCGAGAAGAACCTGCTCGACCCCGGCTTCGAGCTGACTCTGCGTCCCATGCGCTACCCGGACTTCTACGAGCGCTACCGGGACGCGATCAAGAACACCTGGACCGTCGAGGAGGTCGACCTCCACTCGGACGTCGCCGACCTGGCGAAGCTCACCCCCGAGGAGCAGCACCTGATCGGCCGCCTGGTGGCGTTCTTCGCCACGGGTGACTCGATCGTGGCGAACAATCTGGTGCTGACGCTGTACAAGCACATCAACTCCCCCGAGGCGCGGCTCTACCTGAGCCGGCAGCTCTTCGAGGAGGCCGTGCACGTCCAGTTCTATCTGACGCTGCTCGACACCTACCTGCCCGACCCGGAGGACCGCACGGCCGCGTTCGCGGCGGTGGAGAACATCCCCTCCATCCGGGAGAAGGCCGAGTTCTGCTTCAAGTGGATCGACTCGGTCGACAAGCTGGACCGGCTGGAGACCAAGGCGGACCGCCGCAAGTTCCTGCTGAACCTGATCTGCTTCGCGGCGTGCATCGAGGGCCTGTTCTTCTACGGCGCCTTCGCGTACGTCTACTGGTTCCGCAGCCGGGGTCTGCTGCACGGCCTGGCCACCGGCACCAACTGGGTGTTCCGGGACGAGACGATGCACATGTCGTTCGCCTTCGACGTGGTCGACACCGTCCGCAAGGAGGAGCCGGAGCTGTTCGACGGCCGGCTGGAGCGGGAGGTCACGGACATGATCCGGGAGGCCGTCGCGGCCGAGCTGCAGTTCGGCCGCGACCTGTGCGGTGAGGGCCTGCCCGGCATGAACACCGAGTCGATGCGGCAGTACCTGGAGTGCGTCGCCGACCAGCGCCTGGTGCGCCTGGGCTTCGCCCCGGTGTACGGCTCGGAGAACCCGTTCTCCTTCATGGAACTGCAGGGTGTTCAGGAGCTGACGAACTTCTTCGAGCGCCGTCCGTCGGCGTACCAGGTCGCGGTGGAGGGCACCGTGGACCTCGACGAAGATTTCTGAGCCTGCTGAGCCTCCTTTCCGCGGTCCTTCTGGGCCTGCCCGAGCTGTCGGTCGATGCGCAGGTCGCGCACGATGCCGATCACCGAGGGCAGGACCAGGAGGACCAGGATGCCGAGAGTGGCGACCATTCCGATGAGTCCTTGGAGCTGGTTTCCGTTCATGTCATCAGCCTCGCGCTGAACGCTCCTGGCCGACACTGGCAGGACTGCCGTGGGCCCTCGAATTCCTGCCAGCGCCGGGGCACACTGGCAGCATGCTGAAGAACGTGGTCGCGGTCCTGCTGGACGGGGTGCACCCCTTCGAGCTGGGGGTGGTGTGCGAGGTGTTCGGCATCGACCGCAGCGAGGACGGTCTCCCGGTGTACGACTTCGCCGTGGCCTCGGCGGAGGGACCGACCCTGCGCACCCACTGCGGCTTCACCATCTCCACCCTTCACGGTCTGGAGCGGCTGGAGGAGGCGGATCTGATCGCCGTCCCGGCCGGTGAGGGCTACGCGTCCCGTTCCTGTCCCCCCGAACTGCTGGACGCCCTGCGCCGGGCCGTGGCCCGCGGCGCGCGGGTGCTCAGCGTGTGCTCGGGGGTGTTCGTGCTGGCCGAAGCCGGGCTGCTGGACGGACGCCGGTGCGCGGCGCACTGGCACGACGCCGAGGAGCTGGGCCGGCGTCACCCGGGCGTCACGGTCGAGCCGGACGTGCTCTACGTCGACGCGGACCCGGTGATCACCTCCGCAGGCACGGCGGCCGGTATCGACGCCTGTCTGCACCTGGTCCGCAAGGAACAGGGCACGGAGGTCGCCAACAAGATCGCCCGCCGGATGGTGGTGCCCCCGCACCGGGACGGGGGCCAGGCCCAGTTCATCGAACGCCCGCTGCCCAAGGGCCCCTGCGACACCGTGGGCGAGGTGCTGGTGTGGATGGAGGAACACCTCGACCAGGAGGTCACCGTGGAGCAGCTGGCCGCCCGCGCCCATATGTCCCCGCGCACCTTCGCCCGCCGCTTCCAGCAGGAGACCGGCACCACCCCGTACCGCTGGATTCTGCGCCAACGGGTGCTGCTGGCACAGCGGTTGCTGGAGGGGACGGACGAGACGGTGGACTCGATCGCCTGTCGGGCCGGGTTCGGCAACGCGGCCGCGCTGCGCCACCAGTTCGTGCGGGCGCTCGGCACCACCCCGAACGCCTACCGGCGCGCGTTCCGGGGCCCGCGGGCCGCCTGAACG
>NZ_JBHXLV010000059.1:0-32998 GCF_042721685.1 Streptomyces sp. NPDC058459
GTCCGGGTGGGGCCTGCCGGGTGCGCGACGCCGGCCCCGGCCACGCGGCCGAGGACACCGGGCACCTCCGTCGCGTGCCCGATGCCCGGCCGGCCGCCGTAGCCCCGAGGGGCTACGCCTTGCTGTGGGAGAACAGTTTCAGTACCGGTACCCCCACCTTGTGGCGGGCGCGGGAGGCCCAGTCGCGGTGGAAGAACTCCTCCACGTAGTGCGGGTCGGTCAGCACGATCACCTCGTCGGCGTGCACCTCGGCGACCAGCGCCTTGAGCGCGTCCAGCGGGTGGTCCTCCACGAGTCTTCCCTCCGCCCGGCTCCCGGCGGCGCGCAGCGCCCGCAGGGACACCTCCAGCGCCTTCTCCGCCACGCTCCGGGCGTCCGGACCCTCGGGGGTGTCGCCCTCGTGGACGGCCTCGTCCAGTTCGCCGAGTGCGATGTCGTCGATGGCCCGCAGCAGGCGGTCCGCCTGATCGCCGCGCGGCTGGAGCAGCACATGGAAGAAGACCGGCTCGTCACCGTGCAAGGTCGTGACGAACTCCACGTCGGCCGACGTCAGGGCTTTCTCGATCATCAGAACGCTTGTGAACACCAGCCGCCTCTTCTCCTTCGAGGGCCCTAGTGACCCTCTGTCCTCCGTTGGCCCGAAAAGGCCCTGCGGAAACCATCCTGCCCCGCTACCGCACGGGGAGTACGCGACTAAGTGTGCCCCGCGCGGGCTAAACGGAGCGGTAGATTCCGCTGTTTCGGGGGCGGCGGTACCGCCCGAACAGAAATCCGTCCTCCTCCAGCAGGGACACCAGCGCGAATCGGCTCGGCACCGCGACAGCGGGACCGCCCGCGATGCGCTGCGCGTCACCGGCCGTGAGCATGGGCGACAGCGTCAGGCACAGCTCGTCCAGCACGCCGGCGGCGACCAGTTGCCCCAGCAGCCGCGGTCCGCCCTCGGTGAGCTGCCGGGTGTACCCGAGGCCGGCCAGCGCATCCACGGCCCGGACGGGATCGACCCGCCGCCCCTCCCCCGCGACGATCACCCGCGCCCCGGCCCGCTCGGCGGCGGCCACCCGGTCGGCGGGCGCGTCCGTACCGGTGAGGACGACCGTGGGGACCAGCGGCGACGTGTACAGCGGCAGCGAGAAGTCCAGGTCGAGGCCGCCGGAGACGACGGCGACGGCTGCGGCCGGCCCCTGTCCGGCGGCCTCGCGCGCCCGCGCGAACTCGGCCCGTGCGCGCGCCGGCCGGTATCCCTCCTGCCGAACCGTTTCCGCACCGACCAGGACGACATCCGCGAGAGCCCGCAGCGTGCCGAAGACACGCATGTCGGCGGGGCAGGAGATGGGCTGGGAGCGGCCGTCGTGCTGGGCGGCGCCGTCGAGGGTCGAGACCATGTTGGCCCGCAGCCAGGCGCGGGGCCCGCCGTCACCCGAGGCGGAACAGGCGGCGGGATAGGCATAGGCGGCGGCCAGTTCGGCGAGGCTCCACTCACCGGGCCCGTCCGGCTGCACACCCGCCTGGTCAGGGGCCCGAGCTGCCGTTTCGTCGATCACAGGGAACAGGCGTCGCATTCGTGCAGTGTGACATGGCGATTAGCATGGGTAATCGTGTCCTCCACCGCAGCCTCCGGCTCCAGCCCGCTGACCGAAGCGGGTCCGCTGTCCCTGTGCGCGCGCGAGCCGCACGTCCCGGCCGACCGTCTGGTCGCCGAGATGGTGCCGCCGCCCCGCTTCGACTCGGTGCGCTTCGCCACCTACGTCCCGGACCCGGACCAGCCCAGCCAGACCGACGCCGTGGGCGTGCTGGAGGGCTTCGCTGCGGGACTCGGCGGGGCTGTCCGGCCCGGTGCCGGCAAGCGGGGCCTGTTCGGCTTCGGCCGGGCCAAGGCCAAGTCCCCGGCCGGCCCGCGCGGTGTCTACCTGGACGGCGGCTACGGCGTCGGCAAGACCCACCTGCTCGCCTCGCTCTGGCACGCCACCCCCGCCGAGCCCTCCCGCAAGGCGTTCGGCACCTTCGTGGAGCTGACCAACCTGGTGGGCGCCCTCGGCTTCCAGCAGACGGTACGGACCCTGTCCGGCCACGCCCTGCTGTGCATCGACGAGTTCGAGCTGGACGACCCCGGTGACACGGTGCTGGTCTCCAGTCTGCTCGGCAAGCTGGTCGAGGCGGGTGTGGCGCTGGCCGCCACCTCAAACACGCTGCCCGGCAAGCTGGGCGAGGGCCGGTTCGCGGCGGTCGACTTCCTGCGCGAGATCCAGGGCCTGTCCGCGCACTTCCGCGCCCTGCGCATCGACGGCGAGGACTACCGCCACCGCGGTCTGCCGGAGGCTCCGGCGCCGTACTCCGACGAGCAGGTGACGAAGGCGGCGTACCGCGCCGGGGGCGCCTCGCTGGACGCCTTCCCGCAGTTGCTGGAGCACCTGGCCAAGGTGCACCCGAGCCGGTACGGCGCGCTGACCGACGAGCTGCGCGCGGTGTGCCTCACCGATGTGCGGCCGGTGCCGGACCAGTCGACGGCGTTGCGGCTGGTGGTGCTGGCGGACCGCCTCTACGACCGCGAGGTCCCGGTGCTGGCCTCCGGGCTGCCATTCGACCAGTTGTTCAGCGAGGAGATGCTGAACGGCGGTTACCGCAAGAAGTACTTCCGCGCGATCTCCCGGCTCACCGCACTGGCGCGCGACGCCAAGACCCTGGTGGCGGAGTAACCGACCGGCCAACCTGTTTCTGACATCCCATCAACCTATGCGGGTCAAGCGCTGATTTCAGCCACTTGACCCGCCTTTTTTCACGCTTCCTGCTGCCTGTAACCCGCCGTTGACCCCGCGAAGCGGCTCGCCGGGTGTGGCCTTCGCCGTCCGGCCGGCGGGCGAGAGGGCGGACACCGCTCGCGAACCCCGCCGCTCGAAGACACCCCCCGTCGCCGCCCACGCCGACCGGCACCGCCAGCGCGGCACCGCGCCCACCCCCGCGCCGGAGCGCCCCCTCATATCCCGGTGGGCGGCCGAGCCCGCGCCGCCCTCGGGTCCGGGTCTCCCGGACGCCCACGTCACGCGATCCTCCGGAACCCGTTCCCCGGCAGTCCTTCAGGTCTTCCGCTGCCGAGGGGCGGGCTCGCTCCTCCGGGGCGGGCTCGCTCCTCCACCACAGTCGTGCGAGTCCGATGCGCCGTCGAGACGCACCAGGAGGAGTCCAGACATCACGCAGCCCCTCATCGACTACGCCCGTGCGTTCGGCCGGCGCCCCGACACCGACACCTTCGAAGCCCTATGAGTGCGCCGACGGCCGGGCGCGGTCCCATATCGCGCGCGCCGCACCTGCGGCCGAGCGGCACAGCGCGGCCGGTACGGAGCCGGTGCGGCTGACCTCGTCGGCCGAGGCAGGCGCACGGACCGGGACACCGGCCGGCTGACACACGAACGCGGCTGACGGGCCCGGGGCGACGGGAGCGGTCCCACCAGCGCCGCCCCCGTCCTGCTCCACGGGACGCAAGGACCAACCCAGACCATGGCTTTCTCGCACATCCCGGACGTACTGTTGAGTAAGGTACGGAACGGACCTCTCCGTGAGGGGGGCGACCATGTTGGAAATCGCGATCACACTCATAGCGGTGTTCGGCGCGCTGGGTCTCATCTGTCTGGCCGCGGCCATGCGCGTCGTCAAGCAGTACGAACGAGGAGTGCTGTTCCGGCTGGGGCGGATCACGGGTGAGCCGCGCGCGCCCGGACTGACGCTGATCATCCCGTTCGTGGACCGGCTGCACAAAATGAACATGCAGATCGTCACGCTGCCGATCCCGGCGCAGGAGGGCATCACGCGGGACAACGTCACCGTGCGGGTGGACGCGGTGGTGTACTTCCGGGTGGTCGAGCCGACGGACGCGCTGGTGAAGGTGGAGGACTACCGGTTCGCCGTCTCGCAGATGGCGCAGACCTCGCTGCGGTCGATCATCGGCAAGAGCGATCTGGACGATCTGCTGTCCAACCGGGAGAAGCTGAACGAGGGCCTGGAACTGATGATCGACAGCCCGGCCGTCGGCTGGGGCGTCCAGATCGACCGGGTGGAGATCAAGGACGTGTCCCTGCCGGACACCATGAAGCGGTCGATGGCCCGCCAGGCCGAGGCCGACCGGGAGCGCCGGGCCCGGATCATCAACGCGGACGCCGAGTACCAGGCGTCCAAGAAGCTCGCCCAGGCGGCGCAGCAGATGGCGGACACCCCGACGGCCCTCCAGCTGCGGCTGCTGCAGACCGTGATGGCGGTGTCGGCCGAGAAGAACTCGACCCTGGTCCTGCCCATCCCGGTGGAACTGCTCCACTTCCTGGAACGCGGCGCCCGGGACCCGGCACCCGCCGACCAGAAGCCCGACCAGTCCGCGAAGCCGGAGGAACCGGCCACCCCGACGGAGCCCGTCCCCCTCTCCGAGACCCCGGAACTCGACGCCCTCACCAAGACCCCGGAACTCGGCGCCATCCTCGACCAGCCCCCGGAGCGGCTCGGCAGCCCGGACGGCCCCCCGGGCCCGCGCTAGGCACCGCTTCCCCGAACACCGTCCGGCCGACTCCCCCGAAGACGCCGCGCGGGTGACCGTCTCGCCGCGTCGGTAGGCACATGAACATATGAACTGTCTGGCGGCCCTATTTTCATACGGTGATTGCACTCGCACGCCGTATCACCGCCCTCTGCGCCCTGGGCGCGGCCCTCGCCGGCTGCGGTACCGCGGACCCCGCCGGGCCCGAGCGCCCGGCCCACGCCCAGCCCCACGCCTCCGCGTCCTCCGCCTCCCCGTCCCCGGCCGGCCCGCCCACCATGGCGGCGGGTCCGGGCGGGCTCACCCCCGTGTTCGAGCACGGCCCCCGCGACAGGGGCAAGACCGTCGCGCTGACCTTCGACGCCGACATGACCGCCGACGAGGGGCCCCGGGCCGCCGCCGGTGAGCGCTTCGACAACCCCGGCCTGATCAGCGCCCTGCGCACGCTGAAGGTCCCGGCGACCGTCTTCATGACCGGCCGCTGGGCCGAGGAGTACCCGGACCAGGCCCGCGCCCTCGGGCACGACGCCCGGTTCGAGGTGGCGAACCACTCCTACAGCCACTACGCGTTCACCGGGGACTGCTACGGCCTGCCGACCGTCCCCCGGGACGGCAAGCTGACGGAGGTCCAGCGCACGTACGGCGCCCTGCGCAAGGCGGGCGTACCGAACCCGATGCCGTACTTCCGGTTCCCCGGCGGCTGCTACGACCGGGACGCGCTGCGCGCGATCAGCGGCGCGGGTGTCACCGCCGTGCAGTGGGACGTGGTCAGCGGCGACGCGTTCGCCACGGACGCCGACGCGGTGGTGCGCCAGGTGCTGGGCGGGGTGAAGCCCGGTTCGGTGGTCGTCATGCACTGCACGCGCAGCGCCGCCCCGACGACCGAGAAGGTCGTCCGCGCCGTGGTGCCGCGGCTGCGCGAGCAGGGCTACCGGTTCGTGAAGGTCTCGGAGCTGATCCGGGAGTCCGGCACCCCGCGCTGACCGGGGCCGCGCTGCTCGTAGGGTGGGTCGACGTGAGCCATGTTCCAGCCGCCCCCGGCGACAGCCCCTTCCAGACCGAGCCCACCCCGCGCGACGAGGCCCCGCAGTTCGTGCTGCCCCTCGTCGTACGGATCGAGAGGAGCGCGCCGCCCGCCCGTACCGACGCGCTGGAGACCGCCGCACGCGCCGTGCTCGTCCTGCTCGGGGACGAGCGGGCGCGCGGCGACGGCGAGTGGGCCGAGGCGGTACGGGACTGGGAGGACGCCCGTATCCGCAAGGTGGTCCGGCGGGCGCGTGGCGCGGAGTGGCGCCGCGCGGCGGAGCTGCCCGGCATCACGGTGACCGGCGCCTCGGCCGAGGTGCGGGTCTTCCCGCCGGTCCCGCTGGACGGCTGGCCCAGGGAACTGGCCAAGCTCCAGGTCTCCGGCACCGAGCTGGACGACCCCGGACCCCCGGCCGGCCCCGACCGCACCGCCCCCGTGCTCTGGCTCAACCCGGAGCTGGAGATGTCGGCCGGCAAGGAGATGGCCCAGGCCGGCCACGGCGCCCAGCTCGCCTGGTGGGCGCTGTCCGACGAGGCCCGCGACGCCTGGCGCAGTGCGGGGTACCCCCTCACCGTCCGCACCGCCACCCCGGAGCACTGGCGCGAACTCACCAGCAGCAGGCTCCCGTTGGTCCGCGACGCGGGCTTCACCGAGATCGCCCCGGGCTCCGCCACGGTGGTCGCCGACCACCCCGCGCTCCGCTGACCGGAGAACCTCAAATGTTGCTCTGAACCCGCCGCCCCGGCGGTTCATCCGCCCCCGCCGGGGCCATACCCCCGTCAACCGAAGGAGGGGGACGGGGATGCGGCTGGGGACGGGGATCGGGTGGCGGCCGGAGATCGCGGACGCCGTGGCGGTCATGCCCGGGATCGACTGGGTGGAGGTCGTGGCGGAGAACGTCTGCCCCGGCCATCTCCCCGAGTCGCTGCTGCGGCTGCTCGCGCGCGGGGTGACGGTGATCCCGCACGGGGTCTCCCTCGGCCTCGGCGGCGCGGACCGGCCGGACGAGGCCCGGCTGCGGGCGCTGGCGGAGCGGGCCGAGGCGCTGGGGGCGCCGCTGGTCACCGAGCACATCGCGTTCGTCCGCGCGGGCGGCCCGCTCACCGCGTCGCCGTCGCTGGAGGCGGGCCATCTGCTGCCCGTGCCACGCACGCGGGACGCCCTCGACGTGCTGTGCGAGAACGTGCGCATCGCCCAGGAGGCGCTGCCGGTCCCGCTGGCACTGGAGAACATCGCCGCCCTGTTCTCCTGGCCGGACGAGGAGATGAGCGAGGGCGAGTTCCTGGCCGAGCTGGTCGAGCGGACCGGTGTACGGCTGCTCATCGACGTGGCCAACCTGCACACCAACCACGTCAACCGGGGCGAGGACCCCGCCGAGGCGCTGGACCGGCTGCCGCTGGAGGCGCTGGCGTACGTGCACGTCGCGGGCGGCTTCGAGCGGGACGGCGTCTGGCACGACAGCCACGCCCATCCCGTACCGCCTTCGGTGCTGGAGATCCTGACCGGCCTGGCGTCGAGGGTCGCACCGCCCGGTGTGCTGCTGGAGCGGGACGAGAACTTCCCGGAACCGGCCGAGCTGGAGAGGGAGCTGACCCGCATCGGGGAGGCGGTGGAGAAGGGCGGCGGGGTCGCGCGGTCCGCCACCGGCACGGCGGTCCCCGTTCCGCCGGACGCCTCCGCCGAGGCGCGGCAGCGGGTGGCCGTCGCGCAGACCGCCGTACTGTCGGCGCTGGTGGCCGGGACGCCGTTGCCCGAGGGGTTCGACCGGGGACGGATGGGCGTACAAGCGCGGGTGCTCGCGGCGAAGCGGGCGGACGTGGTGGCGAAGGTGGCGCCCGAGCTGCCGGTGATCCTCGGCGCCGGGTACCGCGAGGCGTTCCTCGGCTACGCGCACACCCGGCCGATGCGCGGTGGCTACCGCCAGGACGCGCTGGATTTCGCCGCCCAGCTCCTCAAGACGGGCCGCCCGGCGGACGCTCGGGCGCGCAGGGCGCTGCGCGAGTGGTGGCTCGACCGCGCGGGCCCGGCGCCCCGTACGCCCGGCCCGGCCGCCCGGCTGGCCCGACGGGTACTGCCGGGGCGGCGCTGAGCCCGCCCGGGACAGAAGCGGAACGCCACCTACCGGCAACGGTCTGTCCGGATACTGAACAAGCCATGGTTTTTCAGGAGCCGTTGACATAAGAACAGCTCATGTTCTGGGTCCTCCTCCTGCTTCCGGCCTGGGCCTTCGCCGCCATCGCCTGCACCCGGCTCTGCCTGGCCGCCGTCCGCGCGACCGCCGCCGACCGCGCGGCGCGGAAGAGCGGCCAGGACCACGAACTCACGCTGTACGAGACGGCGTTCCTGTCCGGCGGCCCCTCGCGTGTCGCCGACCTCGTCATGGTCCGGATGGCCCGGCAGCGCCGGCTGCTTCTCGCGCACACCGGCTGGGCCACCGTGGTGGACCCGTTCGGACGGGACGAGATGGAGCGGTCCGTCATCGGCGCGATCGGTCCGCGCGGACAGTCGCGGATCGCCACGGTACGGGCGGCGGCGGCCGGTGCGGAGGCCGTGCAGCGGCTCGCCGACCGGCTGGTGAGCGCGGGGCTCGCGGTCCCCTCCGACACGGGGACGACGGTGGCCGCCGGGGTGCGCCAGGTGCGGGCCGCCGCCGTGGCCGTGCTCGGGCTGGGCACGACCGCGCTGCTCATGCCGGTCCCGGTGGACCTGCCGCGCTTCCAGATCGCCCTGTGGTTCGTGCTGCCCCTCGTCCTCACCCTGAGCGCTCTGGCCATCGCCCGCGTCGAGGTGCACCCGTATCCGCGCTGGGCCTCCCCCACCGGGCAGCGGCTCCTCGGCGAGATGGCCCGGCGCCCGGCCGGGAAGGGACCGGGAAGGAACCGGGAAGAACGGGAAGAACGGGAAGAAGGGGACGGTGGCGAGGGCTCCTTCCTCACCCGGCTCGCCGTGCGGGGCGTGCGCGCCCTGAACGAGCCCGAGCTGCGCGCCGCGTTCACCCACCGTGACGCGCCGGGGGCGCACAGGGAGCACTGACGCCGACACACGGGTGCCGGTGCTTGCCTTCCCCGAGGCCCCTTCCGAAACATCCCTTCTGTCGCCGCCGGGCCATGGCAGCCGTGCCATCGCCGACGCGCACCGAAGGGATACCCGATGAGAGCTGCCGCCCTGTACTCGGCCGCCGGTTCCTTGCTGCTGACCGGTCTCGCCGTGACCCCGGCAGGCGGTACCCCGGGCACCCCGGGCATCCCGGGCACCCACGGCGCGGCGGGCGCGGCCGAGTCGCGCGGCACCGCCGTCGCCGCCGCCCGTGCCCGCGCGGCCGGCCTGCGCTTCGGTGCCTGCCCGGACGAAGCCCCGGCCGGGATGCGCTGCGCCACCGTACGCGTCCCGCTGGACTACGCCCGCCCCGACGGCAGGCACATCGAGCTGACCGTCAGCCGGATGCCGGCCACCCAGCGCGACCCGGCCAACAGCAAGCGGAAGGTGCCACGGCAGGGCGCCCTCGTCTACAACCCCGGCGGCCCCGGCGCGTCCAGCCTGAACTTCCCGATGATCGGCGTGATCCCCGAGTGGCGGCGCATCGCCTCCGCCTACGATCTCGTCGGCTACGCCCCGCGCGGGGTGGCGCCCTCGGCCCCGCTGTCCTGCGAGAAGCCGGAGCAGTTCTACAAGGCCCCCTCGCCGGCCCCGGTCCACCCCACCGAGACGTACAAGCGGGAGCGGATCGCGCGGGCGAAGGCGTACGCGCGCGGCTGCGCCGAACGGTCGGGCAGCGGGCTGGAGTTCTACGACTCGCTCGGCAACGCCCGCGACCTGGACGTGCTGCGGGCCGCGCTCGGCGAGTCCCGGCTGACCTTCATGGGCGCCTCCTACGGCACTTATGTGGGCGCCCTGTACGCCACCCTCTTCCCCGGTCATGTGCGGCGGATGGTGCTGGACTCGGCGGTGGACCCGGACCCGGCGAAGGTCTGGTACCGGGAGAACCTGGACCAGTCGGCCGCGTTCGAGGACCGCTGGGCGGACTTCCGCGCCTGGGTGGCCCGCCATGACGACGTGTACGGCCTCGGCACGACCCCCGCCGCCGTCCAGCGCTCCTACGACACCGCCGGCGAGCGGCTTCAGGCCCACCCGGCGGACGGCAAGGTGGGTCCGGGCCAGCTCCAGAACACGTTCCTGATGGCCGGGTACTACGACGACTACTGGCCGAGCCGGGCCGCCGCCCTCGCCGCCTATCTGAAGGGCGACGCCGGGCCGTTGGTCCGGCTGGGCGCGCCGAGCCGGGAGACGGCCACCGAGGCGGAGAACGGCAGCGCGGTGTACACGGCCGTCGAGTGCAACGACGCGCCCTGGCCGGCCGACTTCCGGGTCTGGGACCGCGACAACACCCGGCTCGCCCGCACCGCGCCCTTCGAGACCTGGGACAACGCCTGGACGAACCTGCCCTGCGCCTACTGGTCCGCGCCCCGGCAGCGCCCGCTGGACGTGCGCACCGGCCCCGGCGATACCCCGCCGGTGCTGATCCTCGCCGCCGAGCGGGACGCGGCCACCCCGTACGACGGGGCGCTGGAACTGAACCGGCGGCTGGCCGGCTCCACGCTGGTCACCGAGCGGGACGCGGGCACGCACGGCATCGGCGGCGGCCCCAACAAGTGCGTCAACGCCCACCTGGACGCATATCTACTGGAGGGCCGCCTGCCCGGCCGCCGCGCCGCCTGCGCCCCACGCCCGGAGCCGCGCCCCACCGAGCCGGCCGGACGCGGCACCCCGGAGCGGGACGCCGTCAAGGGCAAGGGCGCTTAGGCGAGCCCCGCCACCAGCTCGGCCACCGACTTGCGGCGGCCGGTGTAGAACGGCACCTCTTCGCGGACGTGCATGCGGGCCTCGGAGGCGCGCAGGTGACGCATGAGGTCGACGATGCGGTACAGCTCGTCGGCCTCGAAGGCGAGCAGCCACTCGTAGTCGCCGAGGGAGAAGGAGGCGACGGTGTTGGCGCGCACGTCCGGGAAGCCGCGCGCCATCTTGCCGTGGTCCGCGAGCATGCGGCGGCGGTCCTCGTCGGCCAGCAGGTACCACTCGTAGGAGCGCACGAAGGGGTAGACGCTGACGTAGTTCCGGGGCGTCTCGTCGGCGAGGAAGGCCGGGATGTGCGAGCGGTTGAACTCGGCCGGGCGGTGCAGCGCCATGTTCGACCACACCGGCTCCAGCGCGCGGCCCAGCCTGGTGCGGCGGAACAGGTTGTACGCCTCCTGGAGCTGGTCGGCGGTCTCGGCGTGCCACCAGATCATCAGGTCGGCGTCGGCGCGCAGCCCGGACACGTCGTAGGTGCCGCGGATCTTGACGTCCTTCGCGGCGAGCTGGTCGAACAGCTCCTGCACCTCGTCGGCGTAGCCCGCGCGGTCCTCCGGCAGCACGTCCTTCAGCTTGAAGACGGACCACAGGGTGTAGCGGATGACCTCGTTGAGGTCCTTGGCCAGCTTGCCCTTGTTCGGGATGCGGCCGGGCTCGGTGGTGGGGGCGTCGTCACTCATGCCCCCTATTCTCCCGCTCCGCCGTGCAGGCTGCGCACCGGGTTGGCCGTCAGCTCGCGCACCCCGGCGAGGTCACCACCCAGTTGGTCGACTGCCGCGTAGGCACTGGCGACACAGGCGGGGATGCCGACGCCGTCGTACTGCGCGCCGCACACCGCGAGGCCGGGGAGCTTGGCGATGTGCTCGCGGACGCGGGCCACGCGCGCGTGGTGGCCGACCGGGTACTGGGGCAGCCCGTCGGTCCAGCGGGTGACACGGGTGGCGACGGGCTCGGCGTCCAGGCCGGTCGCGGCGCGCAGGTCGTGCCGGGCGACCTGTACGAGTCCGGTGTCGTCGCGCTGGAGGATCTCGGTCTCGTGGTGGCGGCCGACCGAGGTGCGCACCACCAGGAGGTCCGGGTCCTCGGCGCCGACCCAGCCCCACTTCTGGGAGGCGAAGGTGGCGGCCTTGATGGTGCGGCCGTCCACCGGCGGCACCAGGAAGCCGCTGCCCCCGGGAAGGGCGGCGTCGGCGCGGCGGTAGGCGAGGGTGATCAGGGCCATGGAGGCGTACTCCACGGCGGCCAGCTCGGCGGCGGCCGCCGGGGCCTCGGCGCGCAGCAGCGCCGACGCGGCGGGGGCGGGTACGGCGACCACGACCGCGTCCGCGTGGATCGTGCGGTCCCCGGCCGTGACGCGCCAGCCGGTGCCGTCCCGGCGCAGCTCGCTCACAGGGGTGCGGGTGAGGATCTCGCCGCCGTGCGCCCGTACCGACTCAGCGACGGCGAGCGGGAGGGTACCGACGCCGCCCTCGACACCGAGGAAGACCGGGCCGGTCTGTCCCGCCTCGGCGGCCCTGGCCTGGAGGGCCCGGACGGCGGCGGTGAGGGTGTCGTGGGTGCGGGCGGCCCGGAAGAGCTGGGGTACGGCCGAGCGCAGCGAGAGACGGTAGGCGTCGCCCGCGTACACCCCGCCGAGCAGGGGTTCCACCAGCCGGTCGACGACCTCGCGGCCCATCCGGGCGGCGACGTACTCGCCGACGGCCACGTCGTCGCCGACCTCGGTGGGCGGCAGTCCGGTGTCCCGCTCGATACGGGCCAGGCCCTCGGCGGTGAGCAGCCCGGAGAGGGCCTCGGCGGTGCCGGGTACGCCCATCACATGGCCCTTGGGCATGGGGCGCAGGGCGTCCCGGGTCCAGATCGACGCGGTCGCGGTGGCGGGCGGCTGGAGGCGGTCGCCGAGGCCCACCTCGCGGGCCAGGCCCACGGCCTCGGGGCGGCGGGCGAGCATCGACTCGGCACCCAGGTCGACCCTCAGGCCCGCGATCTCGCCGGGCAGCAGCTTGCCACCGACCCGGCCGGTGGCCTCCAGCACCGTCACCCGCGCGCCGCGCGCGAGCGCCCGGTGGGCGGCGGCCAGTCCGGCGACACCGGCTCCGACGACGACGACATGGCCCGGGTTCGCTGCGCTCATGCTCCCACTCTCTCAGACCGCGCGGGCCGTCCCGGTGCCCGGTACGTCACCGGACCGTGACCGCATCGGGACCGGAGAACGCGGCCGTTCCCGCAGGCCGGGACGTCTAAGAGGGGACACCACGTCTCATCGGGGGGTAACAGACATGCGTACACAGGTCCGGGTCCTGGCCGGGGTCCTGCTCGCCGCCTCGCTCGCGCTCGCCGGGTGCAGCGAGTCGGGCGGGGACTCCAAGTCGTCCTACGCCGACGCCCCGACCGCCGCCCAGGGCGCGGGCGGCGGCGCGGCCGAGAACGGCAAGTCCGCTCGCCGCCCGTCGCGGCTCACGCCGAGCGTGATCCGCACCGCCTCCCTGGAGGTCGAGGTGCGGGACGTGTCCCGCGCGCTGGCCAAGGCCCGCCAGGTCACCGAGGACGCGGGCGGCTACGTCGGCGAGGAGAGCACCGAACGGGACGACGACGGCAGAGAGCGCACCCGGGTCGTCCTGCGGGTTCCCGCCGAGCGGTACGAGGAGGTGCTCGGCTCGCTCCAGGGCACCGGCAAGCTGCTGCGGCGCACGGCGAAGGCGCAGGACGTCACCGACCAGGTCGTGGACGTGGACAGCCGGATCAAGTCCCAGCGGGCCAGCGTCGCCAGGGTCCGGGACTTGATGGACCGGGCGGCGAAACTGACCGATGTCGTCGCGCTGGAGGGTGAGCTGAGCAGCCGGGAGGCCGACCTGGAGGCGCTGCTGGCCCAGCAGGCGTCGCTGAAGGACCGCACCGGCCTGGCGACCATCACTCTGTCGCTGGCCGGGCGGGCCGCGCACCCGGACGCCGCTGACGACACGCCTGGCTTCCTGGACGCGCTGTCGGGCGGCTGGCACGCGTTCCTGACGATGCTGCGCTGGATCGCGCTGGTCGTGGGGGTGGTGCTGCCGTTCGCGGCGCTGCTCGCGCTGCTGGTGTTCCTGTGGCGCCGGGTGATCCGGTCCCGGCTGCCGCGCCGTACGGCGCCCACTCCGGGCCCCGGCTCACTGCCGCAGGCACGTCCGGTGCCGGAGAGCGGCGCGCCGGTCTCCGGCGAGCACGAGTGACACGACGTCAGGCTCGCGCGCCCCGTAGCGTGCTCACATGGACAAGCGTGAGGGGCCGGAACGGCTGGTCGTGATCGGTGGCGACGCCGCGGGGATGGCCGCGGCGTCGCAGGCACGCAGGCTGCGGAAACCGGACGAGCTGGAGATCGTGGCGTTCGAACGCACCCACTTCACCTCGTACTCGGCGTGCGGCATCCCGTACTGGGTGGGCGGCGCCGTCGAGGACCGCGATCAGCTGATCGCGCGGACCCCCGAGGAGCACCGGGCGCGGGACATCGACCTGCGGCTGCGCACCGAGGTCACGGAGATCGACGTGGCGGGGAAGCGGGTGCGCGCCCATGACCTGGAGTCCGGCACCGAGTCCTGGACTTCGTACGACAAGCTGGTCATCGCCACCGGGGCTCGGCCGATCCGACCGGACATGCCGGGGGCGGACGCGGCCGGGGTGCACGGGGTGCAGACCCTGGACGACGGCCAGGCACTGATCGACACGCTGGCCGGTACGGAGGGCCGGCGGGCGGTGGTCGTCGGCGCGGGCTACATCGGCGTGGAGATGGCGGAGGCGCTGCTCCGCCGTGGGTTCGAGGTCACGGTGGTCAACCGGGGCGCGGAGCCCATGGCGACGCTCGATCCGGACATGGGGGTCCTGGTGCGGCGGGCCATGGAGGGCCTGGGCATCACGATGGTGGACGACACCGAGGTGACCGGCTTCGCGACCGGCGCGGACGGCCGGGTCCGCGCGGTGGAGACGCGGGACGCGGAGTACCCGGCCGACGTGGTCGTGCTGGGCATCGGCGTGGAGCCCCAGACCGGCCTCGCGCGTGCGGCGGGCCTGCCGCTGGGCGCCCGCGGCGGACTCCTCACCGACCTCGCCATGCGGGTGCGCGGCCACACGGACATCTGGGCGGGCGGTGACTGCGTGGAGGTGCTGAACCTGGTCTCACGGCAGGAGCAGTACATCCCGCTCGGCACCCACGCCAACAAGCACGGCCAGGTCATCGGCACCAACGCCGGCGGCGGTTACGCCACCTTCCCCGGTGTCGTCGGCACGGCGGTCAGCAAGGTCTGCGAACTGGAGATCGCCCGCACCGGCCTGCGCGAACGCGACGCCGACCGGGCCGGGCTCCAGTACGAGTCGGTCGTCATCGAGTCGACCAGCCGGGCCGGCTACTACCCCGACGCCTCCCCCATGACCGTCAAGATGATCGCCGAACGGGACACCGGCCGCCTCCTCGGCGTCCAGATCGTCGGCGGCGAGGGCGCGGGCAAACGCGTCGACATCGCGGCCGTGGCCCTGACCGCCGCCATGACGGTGGAGCAGCTGACGTCCCTCGACCTCGGCTACGCACCACCCTTCTCCCCGGTCTGGGACCCGGTCCTGGTAGCGGCCCGGAAAGCGGTACGGAAGGTACGCGCAAGCCGGTGACGGCAACTTCGCCTTCCCTTTACCAGGGCATGGCGATCTGGCCCCATTGATCTCGGGAGGGTAATCCGGGCCCAAAATATCCCAGGTCGAGAGCTGCCGAACCACGCGTTGCTGAGCGGCAACATCGCGGCACGAAAAGCGGCCAAACCGAATACACCGGACAGTGGCGTGAATTCACCCCACACTTGTCATTTCCGGTGCAATTCAAGCGAGAATCGTGGATTACCTGTGAGTATCTTCACAGCGTGAAGCCGGATTGTGTATTGCCGGTGCACTCCACGTGAAGAGATGATCCCTTGACCTTCTTTAGGGATTCATTAGCTGCGGAGTTGTTGTGGCGCGGGTGGGGAAATCGGGTCGCGGCACTGCCGCGACCCTGTTCGCAGGGGTGCTGCTCGTATGGGGACTCGGAACGGGCGGGACGCCGGCCGCAGCCGCCGTCGCGTGTCCGTCGGGTGTCGAGTCGGACTTCAACGGGGATGGCGTCAGGGACACGGCGATCGCCGACCCGGAGGCGACCGTCGACGGTGTGGCGCGGGCGGGTGCGGTGCACATCGTCTACGGCGGCGGTAAGGGTACGGCCAGCATCTCCCAGGCGCCCGCCAACGTCCCGGGCGCACCCGAGACCGGTGACCAGTACGGCTACTCCCTTGCCGTCTACGACGCAGACCTCGACGGCTGCAGCGATCTGGTGATCGGCGCCCCGTACGAGGACATCGGCACCGTGCCCGACGCCGGTGGCGTACACGTCGTCTACGGCTCGACGAGCGGGCTGAACGCGGGCAGCAGGCCTGTCAAGGAGTTCTACCAGGGCACCGACAAGACGCTGGGCGGTGCCCCGGAGGCCGACGACTGGATCGGTTACGCGGTCGCGGCCGGCAAGACCTCGGCGGGCCAGCCGTACCTGCTCATCGGCTCTCCGGGGGAGTCTCTGGGGACCATCGAGGACGCCGGCGCCTTCTACTACGTGAGCGGCACCGCTCAGACGGTCACCATGACCACCCAGGACACGGAGGTCGCCGGTTCCGTGGCCGGTGCGGCCGAACGGGACGACCGGTACGGGTCCACACTCGCCGCCACCCCGACCCACTTCGCGGTCGGCGCACCCGGTGAGGCGCTCGGTACCGTGACCTTCGCGGGCGGGGTGGGCCTCTTCACCCACGCCCTCACCTCCGGTTACCCCAAGCCCACCGGGGCGCTCGCGCAGGACAGCGACAACGTCACCGGTGGGGAGGAGGTGGGCGACCAGTTCGGCGCCGCGCTCGCGCTGGTCCCCTACCGTCCGTCCGGGGCGACCTCGACCACCGAGTCGCTGATCGCGGTCGGCGTCCCCGGCGAGGACCTGTCGACCACCGTGGACGCGGGAGCCGTCCAGATCTTCCGGCTCGCGGCGAGCGGCGCGTACACCGAGACCGCGTGGGTCGACCAGAACGCCGCCGACGTGGACCAGGCGTCGGAAGCCGGCGACTTCTTCGGCCAGCGGCTCACCGCCGTCAACTCCGCCCCGAACTCCACCTCCACCGCGACGAACACCCGGCTGGCGGTCGGCGTTCCCGGTGAGGAGTCGTCCGAGGAACACCCGGAGAAGGGCGGCGTACAGATCTTCCCGATGGTCGGCGCCGCCGGCGCCTCGGACCAGTGGATCGAACCCGGCTACGGCATTCCGTCCGCCGCTGCCCCCCGCATGCTCACCGGTCTCTCCCTCGGCGCGACCCCGTCGCTGCTGTACGTCGGTGTGCCCTACGGCCCCGCCGAGGGCCGGGCGGTCTACGGCTTCCCGTGGAACGTGGCCGCCGGCGGCGCGCCGACGCAGACGTTCAGGCCCGGAGCAGACGGCCTTCCGGTCGAAGGCGTCGCCTTCGGCGCCACCGTCCGCTGAGACGAACTCCGCCTGCACCGGGCAGCTTCACACCAAGGGGAGACGCGACACGTGTTCGCAGGACGACAGAGACCGATACGGCGATGGGCGCTGGGACGTGCCGCCGTCGCGACGGCCATGACCGGTGCGGTGGTGGGCGGCCTGACGGTCCTTCCGCACAGCGGTGACGCGGCGACCCCGCAGTCACCGGTCGCCGCCGGTCGGCCGGTGCAGACCGAGCAGCAGGCGCTGGCCGCCGCGAAGGACAGCGGCCGGACTACCGAGGTCCTCGGACTGCGCACGGAGCGCAGGGAGGTCTTCGCTGCCCCGGACGGCACGTTCACGGCCCGGGAGTACACCGATCCGGTGCGTACGGTTCAGGGCGGTAAGTGGGTCGATGTCGACGCGACCCTGGTGAGGCGCGCGGACGGCAGTTGGGGGCCGAAGGCGGCCACGGTCGGTCTCTCGTTCTCCCCGGGCCGTGCGGCTCAGCCCTTCGTGACGATGCGTCGGGCCGGGCGGACGTTCTCACTGACGTGGCCGTACGGCGAGCTGCCGGAGCCGCGTGTGGAGGGCGACACCGCGACGTATGCGGACGCGCTGCCGGGTGTGGACCTCACCGTGCGGGCCGAGGCGGACGGCTTCGGTCATCTGCTGGTGGTCAAGACGCCGGAGGCGGCCGCCGATCCGAGGCTGGCGAGGCTCGACCTGGGCATGGCCACGGACGGCCTGAGGATCTCGGAGAACGGGTCGGGGGCGATCGTCGCCGAGGACTCCGCGGTGGGCGGCACCGTCTTCGAGGCGGGGAAGCCGGCGATGTGGGACTCGGCAGCCGTGACGGAGGCCGCGGCGAGGACCGCCGGGCCGAAAGCGGTTGCGAAGTCCCTGAAGCCGGCCGCGGCCGACGTCCGCGACGCGCCCCTCGGTGGACCCGGGGGCGGTGGGCGTGTGGCGCGGCTGGACGTGGAGGTGACCAAGGACAAGCTGAGCCTCGTCCCGGACCAGGAACTCCTCCGGGACGAGGACACGGTCTTCCCGGTCGTCATCGACCCCATCCAGCGCACGACGTCGCGTACGTCGTGGACGGGTGTGATGTCGGGGATGCCGAGCGAGCAGGACTGGAAGTACTCCGGCAGTGCGGGCGCGGGCAAGTGCCCCACCGACTACAACCCCGTGTCCTGCAACGGTGTCGGCGTGCGCCGGGTGATGTTCACGATGCCGATGTCCTTCTACAAGGGCAAGCAGATCCTGGGCGCCACCTTCTCGGCCCGGGTGGAGCACATCTACAGTGCCTCGCCGACGGCGGAGCCGATCCAGCTCTACCGGATAGGCGGACAGAACTACAGCCTGTCCTCGTCGAGCAGTTGGTCGAACACCTCCGACGACTGGGACGATCATCTGCAGACGGTCGACAAGGCGATCTCCCCCACGTCCTGCTCCAGCCAGGCCAATCTGAACTTCGAGAGCGGTGCGACCGGTGAGCTGACCAGCGAGGTCAAGACGGCCGCCGCGGCTGGCTGGAACTCGATGACACTGGGTCTGCGGGCCGCGGACGAGTCACGTTTCGCGGAGTGGAAGCGGATCTGCGGCAACGCCTATCTGTCGGTCAAGTACAACAACCTGCCCCGTCAGATCAAGAAGTCGGACATGTACACCGATCCTGGCGGCCTCTGCAAGTGGGGATCGAGTCGGGAGTACACCGATGTCCCGCCCATGCTGCAGGCCATAGCGAGCGACCCGGACCACGGCGACGGCCAGACCGACAAGGTGAAGGTGGAGTTCAGGGTCGAGTGGACCGACCCCGCCACGCGCGAGGCCAAGTCCTACACCTACCTGAGCCCCGACTGGCTGTCCCCGACCACCGGTACGAAGTTCACGCACACGGTGAAGTCGTCGATCCCGCAGAACACCGTCATCTACTGGAGCGCCCGCGCCTACGACGGTGACGGCTACGGTCCGTGGAGCTACGACGGCGACGCCGCACAGCGCTGCGAGTTCATGTACGACAAGTCGTTCCCGGGCAAGCCGAACGTGCTGTCCAAGGAGTATCCGTCCGACACCGTGTACCACGACGGCGTCGGTACATACGGCACGTTCAAGTTCGCGCCGAACCCGAATGACTCCATCCCGGACACCGACGTCGTCAAGTACCTGTACGCCTTCGACAGCGACGCCACTCCGGCGGCTTCTCTCCTTCCTTCCGCGCCGGGTGGTGCGGTCTCCACGCAGTGGATGCCGACCCGGGCGGGCCGGCACTGGGTCGACGTGATCGCCGTCGACCGGGCCAACCACCCGAGCAGCAAGGCGCACTACGAGTTCCTGGTGAGCGAGGGCACACCGGTGGTGGCTCAATGGAACCTCGCCGACCAGGCGGGCGATGTCGAGGCACACGACGAAGGCGGGGAGTTCTCCGCGACGGCCGGGAGCGCGGTCAGCTTCGGAGCGGACGGCCCCGGTGGCAAGGCCGACCGGGCCGCGCGCTTCGACGGGACCCCCCAGTCCTATCTCGACGCCTCGGAGACGGTGCTGGACACCACGAGGAGCTTCAGCGTCAGCGCATGGGTGAGACCCACCGCGCTCGACAAGAACATGGCGGTGGTCAGCCAGGACGGCACCGGCGAACCCGGCTTCACCCTGGGCTACGACGCCGCGGCGGGCACCTGGAAGTTCTCGGTACCCGTCAATGACGTCGACTCGCTCGGCGAGTGGAAGGCCGTCACCACAGGCGTGACGCCGGTCAAGGACCAGTGGGTCCTGCTGACGGGTGTGTACGACGCGCAGAAGACCGAGGGCCCCGAGCTGCGGCTGTACGTCAACAAGGACTCGAAGGCGTTCACCGGACGCCGGTCGGCCTGGAAGTCGTACGGTCCGCTGCAGATCGGCCGCGCCACCGCCAAGAGCGGCTACCGCGACCACTTCACCGGCGATCTCGCGGAGGTGCGGGTCTTCGACCGTGTCCTGCCGTCGGCACAGGTCGCGGAGCTGATGACGGTCAGGCCGGAGCGCAAGGGCTACTGGCAGTTGGACGCCGCGACCGGCAACACCGTCGCGGATACCGGTGGCGGCCAGGCGCTGACCCTCGCGGGCAACGCGAGGGTCTACCGGCCGCTCGATCCGCTGTTCGACATCGCGGCCCTGGTCGGGGACGGCAACCTGGTCCTGGACGGTGACGGGGACTACGCGTCCACCGCGACGGCGCCGGTGTACGGAAACAGCAGCTTCACCATCTCCGCCCGAGCCCAGCTCACCTCGCTCGACCCGGAGAAGTCCCAGACGGTGTTCTCGTTGCCGGGCGCGAACGCCAACCGTGTCCAGGTGCGGTACCAGGCCCGGACACAGCAATGGGAACTCGCCGTCGCCAGGACCGATGCCGCCGCTCCGCAGGTCGTCACGTTCTCGGACAACCAGGAACTGCCCGACACCGGCACTTCCGGTCAGCACCTGGCGGTCGTCTACGACGCGTTCGCCGACTCGGTCCGGCTGTATGTCGAGGGTCAGCTCGTGGCCGGCGCGTACGGGACGGACAACACACTCTGGCCCGCTACCGGCGGTCTGCAGGTGGGGCGCTCGCTGCGCGGCGCGAGTGAGTACTTCGCCGGTGCCATCGACGAGGTCCGTGTGTACAGCGGTGCCGCGGACCAGGTCGCGGTGCAGCAGATGGCCGCTCTGACCGCTCTGCCGGACATGTGACCCGCCGCCGTCGATCCGTGTGTGGCCGGGCTCCCAGAGGGGCCGGGCCACTCCCTCCTGCGTTTCCCACGGCCGTCATGACCGCTGCCCGTTCATGACGTTCTCCTTCGAAAGGGAGTTGTCCGCATGCTCTTTCGTGGCCGCTCACTGAGCCGCCGCATGCCCAGACGGACGGTCGTCGCCACAGTGCTCGGGCTCTCGCTCGCGCTGTCCGCGTCGTCGGTCCAGGCATTGGCGCTCGACGACGTACGGGGCCGTACCAGCCGCCCCGGCGTTCAGGACGACGGTGATCCCGCCGAGGGACATGACGCCAGATCCAAGACCCGCCCCTCCGACCCCGCTCGTGGAGCAGCGGTCAGGGGGCTGGACAAGGCGGTGTGGCCCGAGCAGGGCAGCGCCGAGGTGAAGACGGGGGCCTCCGCACGGGTGGGTGGGCTGCCGGTCGAGATCGCCGCACCCCGGGCGAAGACGAAGGTCACAGCCGGTACGCGTGCGGCCTCCTCCGCTGCCCCGGACAAGGTGCGGCTCGACGTACTCGATTCTCAGCGCGCCGCTGAGCTCGGCGCCGGTGTCCTCCTCGGCGTCGAGCGCGCGGATGGCGAGAGCCGCACGGGCAAGGTCCGGCTGACGGTCGACTACTCGAGGTTCGCGGAAGGCTTCGGTGGTTCCTACGCCTCCCGTCTGCGCCTGGTGCAACTCCCCGCCTGCGCAGCCGTCAGCGCGCCGGGCAGTAAGGGCTGCCCCGAGCAGCCGAAGGAACTGCCCACGGTCAACGACGTACGAGCGGGCACCGTCTCCGCCGATGTGACGGCCGCTCCCGCGCCTCCCGAGGGGGTGTCGGCCATGGCGGCCGGCGCGCGCTCCCTCGTGGCCGTCGCGGCCGGCCCGTCCGGTGCGCAGGGCACGTACAAGGCGACGGCTCTGACGCCGTCGGCGAGCTGGAGTGTGGCGACCTCCTCGGGCGCGTTCAACTGGAACTACCCGATGCGGACGGTACCCACGCCAGGCGGTCAGGTCCCCACCGTAGGGCTGGGCTACTCCTCCCAGTCGGCGGACGGCCGTACATCCGCGACGAACAACCAGGGTTCCTGGGTCGGGGAGGGCTTCTCCTACGATCCCGGCTACATCGAGCGCCGCTACAAGCCGTGTGCGGACGACGGTCACAGCAACTCCGCCGAGCAGTGCTGGGCGTTCGAGAACGCCACGGTCATGCTCAACGGGTCGGCCGGTGAACTGGTCAAGGACGACACCACCGGCGAGTGGCACCTGTCGACCGAGGACGGCAGCAAGGTCGAGAAGCTGACCGGTGGCGTCAACGACGACAACGACGGCGAGTACTGGCGCATCACCACCTCGGACGGCACGGAGTACTACTTCGGCAAGAACCAGTTGCCGGGCTGGGTGAAGGGCAACGAGGAGACCAACTCGGTCTGGACGACACCGGTGTTCGGTGACGACTCCGGCGAGCCGTGCTACAACGCGACCTTCGCCAGTGCCTCCTGCAAGCAGGCCTGGCGCTGGAGCCTCGACTACGTCAAGGACAGCCACGGCAACGTGATGTCCTATTTCTACGGCCGCGAGACCAACTACTACGCGTTCAACGGGAAGACGGACGTCAACGGCACGGCGTACGACCGTGGCGGCTACTTGAAGCGCATCGACTACGGTCAGCGCGACGGACAGGTGTACGCGGCGAAGGCGCCGGCCCGGGTCACCTTCGGCATTGCCGAACGCTGCCTGCCCACCTCCGGCTTCGACTGCGCGGAGAGCAAGCGCACGAAGGCCAACGCGGCCTACTGGCCGGACGTCCCGGTGGACCAGGAATGCAAGTCCGGTACCAAGTGCACTTCGCCCGTCCAGACCTTCTGGACCACCAAGCGGCTGACGTCGGTCGTCACCCAGATACGCAAGGACGCCTCGTCGTACCAGGACGTGGACGCCTGGACCCTCACTCATCTGTTCACGGACAACGGCGACGACTCCAAGACGCTGTGGCTGTCGAAGATCGAGAACGAGGGCCGGGTAGGCACCGCGGTGAAACTGCCGTCCGTCGACCTGTTCGGTGAGCAGCTCGCCAACCGTGTGGACGCGGTCGGCGACAACATCGCGCCGTTCTACCGCTTCAGGCTGTCGATGGTGCTCAGCGAGACCGGTGCACAGCTCGACGTCAACTACGCGCCCGCCGACTGCGCCAAGGCGACACTGCCCAAGCCGGGTGAGTCGACCAAGCGCTGCTACCCGGTGAAGTGGGCTCCCCCGGGCAACGTGGAGCCGATCACCGACTGGTTCCACAAGTACGTGGTCGCGGCGGTCATCGAGACCGACCGTACCGGCGGCAGCGACTCCATGGTCACCCGCTACGACTACCAGGGCGACGCGGCCTGGCGTAAGGCTCAGCCGGACGGCATCACCGACGCCAAGTACCTGACCTGGGGCGGCTGGCAGGGCTACGGCAAGGTCAGGGTCACCAGCGGCTCGGCCGACCGGCAGACGTCCCGCGTCGACTACACGTTCATGCAGGGCATGGACGGCGACAAGGACTCGTCCGGTGCCGCACGCTCGGTGAGCGTGAAGGACTCCACAGGTGCCTCCTACAGTGACGCCGAGGAGTTCAGCGGCCACCAGTTGGAGGCCGCCACCTACGACGGTGCCACGCTGGTCTCCAGGACCATCGACATCCCGTGGAAGCACAACTCGGCGACCCAGACCAAGAGCTGGGGCACCACGCACGCGGTGATCGTGCGCTCCCAGACCGGCCGCGGCTTCAGCCTGAAGTCCGACGGAAGCTGGCAGGAGACGACGTCCACCACGACGTTCGACACCGGTAACGGCACCGGACGCGTCCTCCAGGTGGAGGACCTGGGCGATGTCTCCACCGCCAAGGACGACACCTGCACCCGCACCACGTACGCGGACAACGCGGCCAAGAACATCCTGTCGCTGCCTGCCCGTAGTGAGTCCGTGTCGGTGAAGTGTTCCGCCACGCCCGACCGCAAGACGCAGGTACTGGCCGACGAACGCACCTCCTACGACAACCTCGCGTTCGGCGCCGCCCCCACCACGGGCGACGCCACCAAGACCGAGCGGATGACCGCCCACAACGGCACCACCGCGACGTACCAGGTCACCGGCACCACGACCTACGACACCTACGGCCGTCCCCTGCTGCAGAACGACAGCGGGCAGAACCCGACCCGGACCGCCTACACCGAGACCAACGGCCTGCTGACCAGGACGGACGTCTACGACGCCTACCAGTACAAGACGACCACCGACTACGCGCCGGCCTGGGGCATGTCGAAGGGCCAGACCGACCCCAACGGCAGGCGGACGGATCTCGCCTACGACGCGCTGGGCCGGCTGACCTCGGTGTGGCTGGCGGACCGGACGACGGCCCAGACGCCGAGCATCAAGTACTCCTACAACGTCCGCAAGGACAAGGTCACCTCGGTCAAGACCGAGAAGATCGAGAACGACGGCTCCTACGGCGCCGAGTACCAGTTGTACGACAGCCTCCTGCGCCCCCGGCAGATCCAGACCGAGGGTCCCGACAGCAGCCGGATGGTCGCGGACACCTTCTACGACGCGACCGGCAACGTCGGCAAGACCAACGCGACCTACAACGCCGCCGGAGCGGCCTCGGACGAGCTGTTGCTGGTGAGCAACGGCCAGGTCGGTGCGCAGAGCCTGCTGCGGTACGACGGCCTCGGCCGCCCCACCGCGCAGATCCTCGCGGTCAGCGGCGCCGAGCAGTGGCGCACCACCACGTCCTACGACGGCGAGGTGACCACGGTCGACCCGCCGGTAGGTGGCGTGCCGACCAGGACGATCACCGACGGCCAGGGCAACGTGTCGGAGATCCGCCACTACCGGGGTGCCTCCGCTGCCGCGGGCGTGCCTTTCGACTCGACGAAGTACACCTACAACACCCGCGGGCTGCTGGAGACGGTCACCGACTCCAAGGAGAACGTCTGGCGTTACGAGTACGACCAGCTCGGCCGCAAGACCAAGTCGGTCGACCCGGACGCGGGAACCTCGCGCACCGAGTACGACGAGCTGGACCGGCCGGTCGTCGGCTACGACGGCCGCAACAAGAAGACCTCCACCGTCTACGACAAGCTCGGACGCGTCACGACCACCTGGCAGGGTGACGCCGACACCGGAACGAAACTGACGGAGACGAGGTACGACAAGGCGGGCTGGCTCGGCCAGGCCTGGGCCCACCTCAGCTATGTCTCGCCCACGGAGTACTTCGCCGGCGTCGTCCAGTCGATGGACGAGTTCTATCAGCCGTTGAAGACCGCCTACCAGGTACCCGCGTCGCAGGGCACCGGTCTGGCCGGGACCTATGTCTTCACCAGCACCTACAACCGGGACGGAACCGTGCAGAGCACGGGCCTTCCCGCCATCGGCGACCTGCCTGCCGAGGCACTCACCTACACGTACGACGCACTCCAGCGCCCGATGACGATGACGGGCACGACCTCGTACGTCACCAACACCCGCTACTCCAGGACGAGCCAGCTGCAGCAACTCGAGCTGAACTCCGGCAGCGGCAAGAAGGTCTGGCAGACCTACGACTACGAGAAGGGCACCGACCGGCTGACCCGCTCGGTGACCGACGTCTACGGCGCGACCGCCCCGGCCAAGGAGTCGAACTACTCATACGACCAGGCCGGCAACGTCCTCTCCATCGCGGACACCGCCAACTCCGCGGCCCCGGACGTGCAGTGCTTCGCCTACGACACACGCCGGCGTCTGAAGGACGCCTGGACTCCCGCCGCCACAGCGGCCACCGCGGCGGGTACCGGTACGCAGGGGTCCACCGTCCCGCTCGACGGCAGCGGCCCGAGCGCCTGTGCCTCGGCACCCGGTTCCGGCGCGCTGGGCGGACCGGCCCCCTACTGGAAGTCCTACGAGACCGACGCCATCGGCAACCGTCTCTCCGACACCACCCACGACACCGGGCTCGACGCCACGAAGAACGTCACCCGCGGCTACGAGTACGGCACGGCGGGCGCCCTGGGCGACGGGCCGCACCAGGTCACCAAGATCCAGGAACACACGCCCACCGGCGACAAGCAGTGGACGTACGAGTACGACGAAGTCGGCAGCACCACCAAGCGCACCATCGGGGGTGACGCCCAGTCGCTGGTCTGGGACGACTCCGGCAAGCTCAGTGAGGTCACCGAAGCAGGCGGGTCCAGGACCAGCTACCTCTACGACGGCTCCGGCAACCGGCTGGTCCGCAAGGACCCGACCGGCACGACCGTCTACCTGCCCGGCACCGAGCTGAAGCTCTCGGCCGACGGCACGAAGAGCGAGGCCACGCGTTACTACGAGTTCTCCGGGCAGTCCGTCGCGGTCCGCACCGGGGGCAGGCTGTCCTTCCTCGCCTCCGACCACCACGGCACCGGCGAGCTGGCCATCGACTCAGCGACCGGCGCGGTCAGCCAGCGCCGCTTCGATCCCTTCGGTGTCGAGCGCGGCGCGAAGACCGGCACGTGGCCCGGCGAGAAGGGCTACGTCGGCGGCACCATCGACGCTTCGACCGGCCTGACCCACCTGGGCGCACGTGAATACGACGCGTCCATCGGCAAGTTCATATCCGTCGACCCGATCATCGACTACACGCAGCCACAGCAGATCAACGGCTACGCCTACGCCAACAACTCGCCCGTCACCCATGCGGACCCGAGCGGACTGATCCTCCCTGAGTGCCGGGAGGGCCTGATCGAGTGCAGGGGCGGCATGCCCGTCACGCACTCGGACACGAGGGTCACCCAGGCGCAGTCCGACGTCAGCCGGGCGAGCTCCGACCTCGCCGGCGCGCAGCAGCAACAGGCGTCCGCGAAGCAGCGCATCAAGTCCGCGGGCAAGGCCCTCGTCAAGATCGCCCGGGACATTCTCGGCGTCGACGCCGCACTCGACTGCATCTCCACCGGCGATGTCGGCTCCTGCGGCGAGACCCTGCTCAACATCGCGGGCAGCTTCGCGGGCGGCCTGGCCGGCAAGATCCTGGCCAAGTACGGCACACCGTGGAAGTGGGCCAAGGGCATCAAGCTCGCCAAACGGGTCGCCGGCCTGGTCGGCGATCTGATCGGTGGCGCCAAGAGCTTGTGGAACGCGAGCAAGGCCGTCGGCAAGGCGAGTTCCGCTCTTGCCAAGGCGACGGACAAGCTCGCCGACGCCAAGAAGATGGCCGCCGCCGCTCTCAAGAAGCGCAAGGCATGCCACAGCTTCCTGCCCGGCACGAAGGTGCTGCTCGCCGGGGGTGCCACCAGACCCATCGAGAAGGTCGGGCTCGGCGACAAGGTCGTCGTCACCGACACCAAGACGGGCAAGACGGGCAAGACGGGCAAGACGACGATCCGCGAAGTCGCGGGCACCATCGTCACCGAGGACGACAAGGCATTCGCCGACCTCAGCATCAAGGGCAAGTCCGGCAAGACCGAGGCCCTGATCGCCACCACGACTCACCCGTTCTGGGTGGCGTCGAAGCACGCCTGGATCAAGGCCGGCGACCTCACCCCCGGCATGCTCCTGCGCACCCCGTCCGGCGACACGGCCCAGCTCACGGCCACCCGCCACTTCGAGAAGCGCCAGCGGACACATGACCTGACGGTCACCGGGGTGCATGCGTACTATGTGCTGGCGGGTCCGACGCCGGTCCTCGTTCACAACTGCAACGTAAATGGCGAAGCCGAGGTCAGGATCCCCGACTGGGCCACAGATGAAGAGGCGCAGCAGTTTGCGGACTACGTGGATGCAGCCAATGACGCCATTACGCAGGGGCAGATGTCACCCACTGGTCGGGTTTCTACCGCAGGCTCCATCAGGAGGGAGGCGGCCCGTGAGGCGGCGAGCGAGCGCCGTCGTGCGGCGGCGGCCGGAACTCCCTATTCTGGTGTTGCCGGACATGCGCCGGATGCGATGTGGCTGGGCAGTGGGAAGCCGCCAACCTGGATCGATATGACCAAGCGGGTGAATAGTAGCCTTTCTGCCCAAGGGCAGCGCTGCCCGGTAGGGTGCAGTCCTGGGAGGTTCGTACTAGTGGATAACAGGGGTGGCGGTGTCTGATTGGTCGGCGCTTTTTGCGGAAATGGAAACGGCTAAGCGCAGGCTGGCGGCCAGTGACCGAGATCGGCTCTGGCGTCATGCATCACGTCAGCCTCCGGCCGCATCGGAGCGGATCGCGGACATCGCCACGGTGACGCACTGTCCCGTGGACCCCGAGTATGCCGATTTCCTGCTGCATGCGGACGGTTGGCCGGCCATCTTGCAGGACATCGACCTGTTTGGGACGGGGGACTTCGGCGGTGTCGCTTACGTCGAGGCCGAGGAACTTGTGCGTGTGATCGAGGATGAGGTGGAGATTGAGCGAGGAGATGATTTCTCCCGCTTGATTCCCATCGGTGCGTCGCGAACAGGCATCGACATCCTAGTGATGCCGTGCGCGAGGGGGGATAATCGACCGGCACCGGTTATCTGGCTTGCGGGCGGGGAAATCGAAAGATATCGAACCTTCCCGGATTTCTTCCGGGGGATGATTGCCGAGAATATCGCTGAGGCAGACTCTTTGGCGTGAACTCCCCAGGATTCTGTTCTTTATTTGCGATAGCACATTTGAAGCCCCGTCGGGTACACCCTGGCGGGGCTTCTGCGTGGGATGACGGCAGCAGTTGACGGCAACGTCAGCGGACGAGGGCGGCGCAGGGTGGCGGTTCATCGCCGTCGCCGTTGGTCGTCTCAGTGATCGCCGGGCCGTTGAGCGCGGTGCCGAGGGTGTCGATGGCGTCGCGCTGGAGGCGGAGTCGGACGTGGGCGTAGACGGTGGTGGTGACGCCGATGTGGGCGTGGCCGAGGAGTCCTTGATGACGACGAGTTCGACGCCCTGTTCCAGGAGCAAGGTGGCGGTGGAGTGGCGAAGGTCGCGAAACCGGGTGCGGCGGAGGCCGGCCTTGCGGAGGAGCATGGTGAAGGCACGACTGAGGTTGGTCGGTTCGATCGGCCTGCGCTGCACGTGGTGAACACTTGCCCGCCATGCTGCCATGTGGTGCCCGCGGCCTCACGCTCGCGCTTCTGTTGCTCGTGGCGGAGCTTTAGCTACTGGACGCAGCGGGCGGGAAGGGCGATGCGGCGCTCGGAGGCCCGGGTCTTGGCAAGCAGTGCGGTGAGTCCGCCGGAGTTGGTGCGCTGGAGGGCGCGGCGGATGGCGGCGGTGCCTGCGGTGAGGTCGAGGTCTTCCCGGCGCAGGCCGAGGAGTTCGCCCTTGCGGAGTCCGGTGTGGAGGGCGAGTTCGAACAGCGCGTACAACCGGTGTCCGCGCGTGGCCGCGAGGAACTCGGGCGTGTGCGTGGAGGCCGGAGGCAGGGTAGTCGCCGCCGGCATGGGCTGGATCTGGGAACTCGGGTCGACCTTCGAGGAGTCCTTGGAGCTCGCGATCTGCGCGAGTCGCCCACTGGTCTGCCTATACCCCGACCCGGCGCTCGATCCATGGCCACGAGATGATTTTCGGTAGTCAATCGGCCCGGTCGAGCGCCGTCCGACAGACCCTCTGACCGGTTTGACGGCAGCAGTCGACAGCGGCGGCGGACCACATCGGCGTCCGCCGCCGTCTCGCCGCCGGAGTCGGTCCATGACGCGATTCGCGCTCACCATCCCGGGCACTACTCCTGTGTGGTCATACCCGTCCATGACGTCAACCCCGCGCGCCGCACCCCGTATGTGACGTACGCGCTCATCGCCGCCAGTGTGCTGGCCTTCCTGCTGACGCCCGGGGCGGCCGGGGCTGCGGGTGGGGAGAGTCATGTGGCGCAGCTGTGTCAGTTGCACGCGTTCATGGATCATTACGCGGCGATCCCGCGGGAGATGATCCATCATCAGCTGCCCAGACTGGTGCCGACCGGGCAGGTGGGGACGGGGATGGCCGGGCCGGGGTGTGTGATGGGGGTGCCGGGGTACGACAAGTCGCCGGGGCTGTCGGTCGTCACGGCGATGTTCCTGCACGGCGGCTGGCTGCACCTGCTGGGCAACATGCTGTTCCTGCTGATCTTCGGCAACAACGTCGAGGACCGCATGGGCCATGTCCGCTTCGCGCTCTTCTACCTCGTCTGCGGCTACGCGGCGAGCTACGGCTTCGCCCTGCTGAACGCCGGCTCCGGTGACCCGCTGATCGGCGCGTCCGGCGCCATCGCGGGGGTGCTCGGCGCCTATCTGGTGCTGTATCCGAAGGCCAGGGTGTGGGTGCTGGTGCCGTTCCTGGTCTTCCTGCCGCTCCGGCTGCCCGCCTGGATCGTGCTGGGCTTCTGGTTCGGCCTCCAGGCCGTGTACTCGTCCGGGCGGGGCGTCGAGGCCGGTACCGGGACGGTGGCCTACGCGGCGCACGTCGTCGGCTTCGTGGCCGGGATGCTGCTGGCCTGGCCGCTGAAGGCCGGCACCCCGCCACCGCCGGAGCCGGGCCGCCTGCTGTTCGGCAGGCGGGCGCGGCACCGTCAGGCGTGGTGAGGGGACGAGGTCAGCGGACGCTCGCGGTGTGGACGTAGTCGACCAGGTGGGTCAGCGCGTCCGGCTCGATGTTCGGCATGACGCCGTGGCCGAGGTTGAAGACGTGGCCCTCCAGATTCGCGGCCGCGTCCAGCACCTCCTGCGCCTTCGCCTCGACCGTCCCGCGGTCGGTGAACAGCACCGTCGGGTCGAGGTTGCCCTGGAGCGCCTTGCCGGGGCCGACCCGGCGCGCGGCCTCGTCCAGCGGGACCCGCCAGTCGACGCCGACGACGTCCGCGCCCGCGTCACCCATGAGCTTCAGCAGCTCACCGGTGCCGACGCCGAAGTGGATGCGCGGGACGCCGTACCCCGCGACGGCGTCGAAGACCTTCGCGGAGGCGGGCATCACCGAGGCGCGGTAGTCGGCGGGGGCCAGCGCGCCCGCCCAGGAGTCGAAGAGCTGCACCGCCGAGGCACCGGCCTCGATCTGCACCTTCAGGAACGCGCCCGTGATGTCCGCGAGGCGGTCCAGCAGGTCGGCCCACAGCCCGGGGTCGCCGTACATCATCGCCTTGGCGTTCTCGTACGTGCGCGAGGGGCCGCCCTCGACCAGGTAGCTGGCCAGGGTGAACGGAGCGCCCGCGAAACCGATCAGCGGAGTGGACCCCAGCTCACCGGTGAGCAAGCCGACCGCCTCGGTGACGTAGGAAACGTCCTCCGGGGTGAGGTCGCGCAGCCGGGCGAGGTCGGCGCGGGTGCGCACCGGCTCGGCGACGACCGGGCCGACGCCGGGCTTGATGTCGAGGTCGATCCCGATGGCCTTGAGCGGGACGACGATGTCGCTGTAGAAGACCGCCGCGTCCACGTCGTGCCGGCGCACCGGCTGGAGTGTGATCTCGGTGACCAGCTCGGGCCGCGTGCAGGACTCCAGCATGGGGATGCCCTCGCGCACCTTGCGGTACTCCGGCAGGGACCGGCCGGCCTGGCGCATGAACCACACCGGGGTGTGCGGCACGGGCTCGCGCCTGCACGCCCTGAGGAAGGCGCTGTCGTACGTCGCTGAGGGCTGCTGGCCCGTGGGGATCGCGTTGGCACTCACGCCGGCCAGTCTCCCACGGCCGGTGGGAGAGAAGTGCCGCAGCCCTCGGGGGGTGTCATGCCCTGCGCGAAGGCCCGCTTCCCTTTACTCTTCCCCGCATGGCTGCGGCTCAGGGACGATCGTCGGACGGCGCCGGCGGAATGGACGACGTGAAGGACACGCAGACGGAAGAGAGAGAGGGAGCCGGAGTGCCCGAGGTTCCCCCTGCCTTCAGCGGCGCGGTGGAGGCGCTGCGCGGCGCGCGGCTGCGGCCGCAGGTGGAGGTGGAGCCGACGCCCGCCCCGCAGCGGCTCGCGCCCTACGCGCACGCGCTGGAGGCGGTGGTGACCGAGGGCGAGCAGGAGCTGGCCGACGGCCGGCTGGTGCTGCTCCACGACCCGGCCGGGCACGACGCCTGGCGCGGGACGTTCCGGCTGGTGACGCTGGTACGGGCGGAGCTGGAGGCCGAGATGGCCGCCGATCCGCTGCTGCCTGAGGTGTGCTGGTCCTGGCTGACCGGTGCGCTCCAGTCGCGCGGGCTCACCTACGGGGAGCCGAGCGGCACGGTCACCCGCGCCAGTTCCCACTACTTCGGCGGCCTCTCGGAGCGGCCGGCCGCCTCGCAGATCGAGATCCGCGCCTCCTGGACGCCCATGGAGGGCCGGGGAGGCGTGCCGGACACCGCGGCGCATCTCGCCTCCTGGTGCGATCTGCTGGCCCAGGTCGGCGGGCTGCCCCCCGCCGGGGCGGGCGACGCCTCGGTGGTGACCCTGCCGCAGCGCAGGGGTCCGCAGTCGCGGTAGCCCCCGGTCACATCGTCAGTTCAGCGTCCCGCCGGATCGGCGGGACGCTGCTTTTTGATCACTTCTCGCAGGATCACTTTGTCGATACGGCCACTTTCCGCACTCGAATCGCCTCACCCCGAGCCGATTCGATCTTCGGACGATCGATCGCATGTCCGAATTGCACAGATTATGACTCACTAGATCGTGATCATTCTCTAAAGGCGGACGGGTTTGCTGCCGAAGACGACTGTGACCTTGAAAGCACGGTTCCTCCCGGCTTCCTCCCCACAAGCCGGCCCCCGTCCCCCCCATCCAGGAGGCCTGGTGTCCGTTCTCCTCGAGCAGCCCGCAAGCCTGGTCGCCTACCGCCCGAACAAGCCGACCGCCATGGTGGTCGTGGCCGACCCCCGCGTCCGTTCCACCGTCACCCGCCATCTGTGGGCGCTCGGTGTGCGCGACGTGATCGAGGCCTCGTCCGTCGCGGAGGCTCGTCCCCGCATCGGCAACCCCCGCGACATCTGCGTCGCAGACGTCCACCTCCCTGACGGCTCCGGCCTCACCCTGCTGTCCGAGACCCGCGCCGCGGGCTGGCCCAACGGGCTGGCCCTGTCCGCCGCCGATGACATCGGCGCCGTCCGCAACGCCCTCGCCGGGGGCGTGAAGGGCTACGTCGTCACCGGCACCCGTACCAACATCGGCCTGCCCAGCCGCCCCGGCGCCGCACCCATCGGCTCCGCCGCGGCCAGGATGGGGCACCGCCGTCCGCCCGGTGCCCCGAGCCACCCGGGCGGCTACCGCGAACTGTCCGGCCGCGAGGTCGAGGTGCTCCGCCTCGTCGCGGAGGGCCAGTCGAACAAGGCGATCGGTGTCTCCATGGGCCTGTCCGCGCTGACCGTCAAGAGCCACCTGGCGCGTATCGCCCGCAAGCTCGGCACCGGCGACCGCGCCGGCATGGTCGCGGTGGCCCTGCGCACCGGCATCATCCACTAGCTCACCCAGCTCACCCGACTCACTTGGCTCACCCAGCTCACATTTCCCGGCCTTTCCGGCCCCGACCCCACGCCCTCCCGACCCCCGG
>NZ_JBHXLV010000060.1:0-32823 GCF_042721685.1 Streptomyces sp. NPDC058459
GGCCCGCCTCGGCCGCCAAACCGCCCGCGGCGGCCACCCCCAGGGCGCCCTCGTAAAAGGCCGCCGGCGCCGCCCGCTCCCCGGCCGCCCGCCCCTCCCGCCTTGCTTCGCAAGGCGCGCACCCCGCGACAGGTCAGAATGTATGGGTGCAGCTCGATCAGATCTTCAGTCCCTCTGTCCAGCACACGCTCGATGTCATCGGCATCTTCGTGTTCGCCATCTCCGGCGCCCTGCTGGCCATCCGCAAGAACTTCGACGTCTTCGGCATGGCCGTCCTCGCCGAGGTGACCGCGCTGGGCGGCGGGCTGTTCCGTGACCTGATCATCGGGGCGGTCCCGCCGGCCGCCTTCACCGACCTCGGGTTCTTCGTCACTCCGCTGCTCGCCACGGTCATGGTCTTCTTCCTGCACCCTCATGTGGAGCGCATCCAGGCGGCGGTGCTGGTCTTCGACGCGGCCGGACTCGGCCTCTTCTGCGTCACCGGCACCACCAAGGCGTACAGCCACGGCCTCGGTCTCACCGCCTCCGCGACCCTGGGCCTGGCCACCGCCGTCGGCGGCGGTGTGCTGCGCGACGTGCTGGCCAACGAGGTGCCCTCGCTGCTGCGCTGGGACCGCGACCTGTACGCGGTGCCCGCGATCGTCGGCGCCGGCATGGTGGTGCTGTGCATCCGCTTCGACGCGCTGACCTCCGTCACCAGCGGGCTCGCCGCCGCCGTCGCGTTCGCCCTGCGGCTGCTGGCGATGAAGTACCACTGGCGGGCGCCGCGCGCCTGGAACCGCCGCTCCACCGTGACCGAGGAATGACCTGTTCGGCCGGCCCCTGTTCATCTGGCCGAAACGCCACAAGCTACCGCTTAGTAATGGGCTGTTGTACCGTTCACCCATGCCAGAAGCAGCCTCCGTCCCCGCCACCCGAGCCGTGATCGGCGACAGCGAGTTCGACCGCGACACGGCGGTCGTCCGGCGCGCGCCCGGCATCTACGACGCCGACCTCTCGGCAGGCTGGACCATCGTCAGGGCCGTCAACGGCGGCTATCTGCTGGCCGTGCTGGGCCGGGCCCTCGCGGACACCCTCCCGCATCCGGACCCGTTCACCGTCTCAGCGCACTATCTGACAGCCTCCCGGCCCGGTCCGGCGGTCATCCGCACCGAGACCGTGCGCACCGGCCGCACCCTCTCCACCGGCCAGGCGTCGCTGTTCCAGTACGACGCCGAGGGCAACGAGGTCGAGCGCATCCGTGTCCTCGCCTCCTACGGCGACCTCGCTGCCCTGCCGGACGACGTGCGCACGACGGCCACCCCGCCCGCGATCCCGCCGCCGGAGCGGTGCCTCGGTCCCGAGGACGGCCCGGCGCCGGTCGACGGCAGCTCGGCCATCACCGAGCGGCTGACGCTCAGGCTGGACCCGGCCACCGCCGGCTGGGCGGTCGGCGCGCCCTCCGGCAAGGGGGAGATGCGGGCCTGGTTCGGGCTGGCCGACGGCCGGGACGCCGACCCCTTCTCGCTGCTGCTCGCGGTGGACGCGCTGCCGCCGACCGCGTTCGAGATCGGGCTCACCGGCTGGGTGCCCACCGTCGAACTGACCGTGCATGTACGGCACCGGCCCGCGCCGGGTCCGCTGCGGGTCTCCGTCACCACCCGGAATCTCGCCGGCGGCTTCCTGGAGGAGGACGCCGAGGTCTGGGACAGCGAGGACCGGCTGGTCGCGCAGTCCCGCCAGCTCGCCCGCGTCCGGCTGGGCTGAGCCGCGCGTTCCTCAGGGCGCGGGTGCGGGTGCGGGGGCGAGGGCGGGGGCCGGGTCCTGGTCCTGGTCCAGCCAGTGCCTGCTGCCGAGGGTGATCAGGCGCAGCTGCCGGACGGCCAGCCGGGTCACGCGCTCCCACTCGCCCCGGGGGGCCTCCAGCGCCTCCAGGAAGAGCTGGGCCGTGATGAGCATCTGGTCGACGTAGAGATGCGCGAGCATCGTCAGGTCGTCGTCCCCCCAGCCCTCCGACGCGCGGTCCTCGGCCAGTTCGGCCTTCACCTCCTCGGTGAAGCGCGCGAGCTGGTCCCGGATGGCCTCGCGCACCGGCTGCACCCCGCCGTGCCGCTCGCGGGCGATGAAGCGGACGTGCGCCGGGAAGGCCCGTACGTGCTGGTCGATCAGCTCGACCGCGCGGCCGATGCGTTCCTCGGAGTCGTTCGCCGCCGACACGGTCGGCCCCACCATCGGGTGCAGGCTGCCCAGCGCCTCGTCGACCAGGGCCACCCCCAGATCCTCGGTGGAGCGGAAGTGCCGGTAGAACGCGGTCGGCGCCACCCCCGCGGCGCGGGTCACCTCGCGCAGCCCCAGACTGCTCAGGCTCTGCTCCTCCAGCAGCTCCAGCGCCGCGTCCAGGAACGCCTGACGGGTCTTCTGCTTCTGCGCCTGCCGGATGCCGAGGGTGTGACTCATGTCATCCAGTCAACAACTGTTCTCCGGAATTGGAAAGCCGTGCGAGGGTTAGACTCGGACTCAGTGAACAAGTGTTTCTACAACTGTTCACCGAGTCGTCCCTGAGGGGGATCGAAACCATGCTGTTCCTCGTCGCCGCACTCATGCTCCTCGGTGTCGCGCTCGGCACCGTGGCCCACGTACCGCTGCCGGTCAGTGCCGCCCTCGCCGCCTCGATCGGCGTCTGGCTCTTCGTCTTCGCCGTCCGCGAGCGCCACGGCCGCCGTCGCACCACCACCCGCTGACCCGCCCGCCCGCACCGACCACCAGGAGCTGAGCACCATGCGTCTCACCGCACCTGCCGCCGGTCACGTCCCGGCGAGGCCGCGCCCGCGCGACGCCGACGGCATGGCCGTCGCGTCCTTCGTCCTCGGGCTGCTCGGGCTGCTCGTCCTCAACCTCTTCCTGGGCCCCGTCGCCATCGTCCTCGCGGGCGTCTCCCTGTGGCGCGGCACCCGCCGCCGGGGCCGCGCCTTCCTCGGCATGGCCCTCGGCGTGGCCGACCTCGTCGTCCTGGTCTGCGCCATGCGGCTGACCGACACCGTGTCCTGGAGTCTGTGAGGAACCGGCGCCGGCACCGGCACCGCACCGGCACCGGGCCGGGTCCGCCTCCGCGAGGCCCGTAGAATCGGCGTCACCATGGCTTACCTCGACCACGCGGCCACGACTCCGATGCTCCCCGAGGCGGTGCGGGCGCTGACCGCCCAGCTGAGCGTCACCGGCAACGCGTCCTCCCTGCACGCTTCCGGCCGCCGGGCCCGCCGCACCGTCGAGGAGTCCCGTGAAACCCTCGCCGAGGCCCTCGGCGCCCGCCCCAGCGAGGTGGTGTTCACCTCGGGCGGCACCGAGGCCGACAACCTCGCGGTCAAGGGCCTGTACTGGTCCCGCCGCGCCGCCGACCCGAACCGGACCCGGGTGCTGGCCAGCCCCGTCGAGCACCACGCCGTGCTGGACGCGGTCCACTGGCTGAGCGAGCACGAGGGCGCCACCGTCGAGTACCTCCCCGTCGACGCGTTCGGCCGGGTCCACCCCGAGGTGCTGCGCGAGGCCATCGCCCGCGACCCCGACGATGTCGCGCTGGCCACCGTGATGTGGGCCAACAACGAGATCGGCACCTTGCTGCCGGTTCGTGAACTCGCCGGTGTGGCCGCCGAGTTCGGGGTGCCGCTGCACGCCGACGCGGTGCAGGCGTTCGGCCAGGTACCGGTCGACTTCGCCGCCTCCGGGCTCGCCGCGATGACCGTCTCCGGCCACAAGATCGGCGGCCCCTACGGCATCGGCGCCCTGCTGCTCGGCCGCGAGCACAGCCCCGTACCCGTGCTGCACGGCGGCGGCCAGGAGCGCCATGTCCGCTCCGGCACGCTGGACGTGTCCGCCATCGCCTCCTTCGCGGTAGCCGGACGCCTCGCCGCCGAACGACAGGAGTGGTTCGCCCACGAGATCGGCGCCCTGCGCGACCGCCTTGTGGAGGCCGTACGCGCCGCCGTCCCGGACGCCCTGCTCGGCGGCGACCCGGCCCCCGGCGGCCGGCTGCCCGCCAACGCGCACTTCACCTTCCCCGGCTGCGAGGGCGACTCCCTGCTCCTGCTGCTGGACGCCCAGGGCATCGAGTGCTCCACCGGCTCCGCCTGCACCGCGGGCGTCGCCCAGCCCAGCCACGTCCTCCTCGCCACCGGCACCGACCCCGACCTGGCCCGCGGCACCCTGCGCTTCTCGCTCGGCCACACCTCCACCCAGGACGACGTGGACGCCGTCGCCAAGTCCATCGGCCCCGCAGTGGAACGTGCCCGCGCGGCCGGGCTCGTCTAGGCCGGGGTCTTCGCGGCCGACGTCCTGTCGAGCGCCGTACGCGCACCGCGCGCCAGGCGTATGTAGCGGTCCCAGTCCCAGTGCGGGCCGGGGTCCGTGTGGTCGGTGCCCGGCACCTCGACGTGGCCGATGATGTGCTCGCGGTCCACCGGCATGCCGTAGCGCGCGCATATGGCGGCCGTCAGGCGGGCCGAGGAGGCGTACATCGCGTCGGTGAACGACTTCGGGTCGTCCACGAAGCCGACGTGCTCGATGCCCACACTGCGCTCGTTGAAGGAGCGGTTGCCCGCGTGGAAGGCCACGTCCAGCTCCCGGATGAGCTGGGTCACCCGGCCGTCCGCGCGCACGATGTAGTGCGCCGCGGCCTGGTGCGCCGGGTCCTGGAAGACCTTCACCGCCGACGCGTACCCGCCCTGGGTGACATGGACCACCACCCGGTCCACCGGGTAGTCGTCCGGGCGGTCCGCGTGCCGGTAGTTCGCGGGGGAGGCCGCCACCCAGCGGGCGCCCGCGAAGTCCACCGCGCCCGGCACCCGCGCCCGCTCCACGCCCGGCAGACGCCAGTACAGCCGCGCCAGCTCGTCGTGCGCCAGTACCGCCGCCCCCGCCGCGGCCACCGCACCGCCGACGATCAGCGCGCGCCGGCCCAGTCTGCGATCCCCGTCGTCCATCTCCACCCCGTACGCCCCGATTCCGCCGAACCCCTCCTGACCACCAACGCACACCCGGCGTTCCCGGTTCCCGCCGCCCCGTACCCTGGAAGGGCTATGACTGAGACCTCGCCGCGCCCCCTCCGTGTCCTCGCCGCCATGTCCGGTGGCGTGGACTCCGCCGTCGCCGCCGCGCGTGCCGCGGAAGCCGGTCACGACGTGACCGGTGTCCACCTCGCGCTCTCCGCGAACCCGCAATCGTTCCGTACCGGAGCGCGGGGCTGCTGCACCATCGAGGACTCCCGCGACGCCCGCCGCGCCGCCGACGTCATCGGCATCCCGTTCTACGTCTGGGACCTCGCCGACCGCTTCCGCGAGGACGTGGTCGAGGACTTCATCGCGGAGTACGAGGCCGGCCGCACCCCCAACCCCTGCCTGCGCTGCAACGAGAAGATCAAGTTCGCCGCGCTGCTGGACAAGGCGCTCGCCCTCGGCTTCGACGCGGTCTGCACCGGCCACTACGCCAAGGTGCTGGTCGACGCGGACGGCAACCGCGAGCTGCACCGCGCCTCCGACATGGCCAAGGACCAGTCCTACGTGCTAGGCGTACTGGACGACCGCCAGCTCGCGCACGCCCTGTTCCCGCTCGGGGACACCGTCACCACCAAGGACGAGATCCGCGCCGAGGCCGAGCGGCGGGGCCTGGCCGTCGCCAGGAAGCCCGACTCGCACGACATCTGCTTCATCGCCGACGGCGACACCCAGGGCTTCCTCGCCGGCCGGCTCGGCAGGGCCGAGGGCGACATCGTCGACGAGGACGGCAACCGCCTCGGCACCCACGAGGGCGCGTACGGGTACACCATCGGCCAGCGCAAGGGCCTGCGCCTGGGCACGCCGGCCCCCGACGGCAAGCCGCGCTACGTTCTGGACATCTCCCCGGTCACCAACACCGTCACCGTCGGCCCCGCCGCCGCCCTCGACGTCACCGCGCTCACCGCGATCAAGCCCCGCTGGTGCGGCACCGCCCCCGAGGGCCCCGGCACCTACACCGCCCAGCTGCGCGCCCACGGCGGCGAGACCGAGGTCGGCGCCGAACTGGTGGACGGCGAACTGCGCGTCACCTTCACCGAGCCCGTCCGGGGCGTCGCCCCCGGCCAGGCGATCGTGCTGTACGACGGCACGCGCGTGGTCGGCTCCGCGACCATCGCCACCACGACCCGCGCCACGACCGCCACGGTCTGAGCCAGGCACCCGGCGGGGCGCACGTCGGCTGGGCGCACGTCGGCTGGACCAACGTCCGCCGGGCTCACCCCGGCCGGCCTCACGTCGGCCCACCCACCCTGCCCACCCCGCCCGGACCGCCCAGCCCGCCTCAGCCCGTGAAGAAGTCGGCCAGTACCGGTGCGAGGGCGGTCGGCTCCACCGCGTGGGTCTGCCCCTCCAGGACCGCGTACGTCCCGTCCGGCACCGCCTCCGCGACCACCCGGGCGCCCTCGCGGACCCACTGCGCGCTCACGCTGCCCGCGATCGACAGCACCGGCACCGGGACCCGGGCCGGCAGCTCCGCCGGGAGCAGCCCGTCGCCCATCAGGGCCGCGTCGTGAGCGAGGCTCGGTGCGAGCAGTTCCAGGCCCGGCCACATGGGGGACTGGCGGGCCCGCTGGATCATCTCCTCGGCCAGCCCGGTCAGCCGCAGGAACAGCTCCGCCGCCGCGCCCCGGTCGCCCGCCGCCAGCGCCACGTCCAGGGCCGCCGCGTACGCCACCTGCCGCTCCGGGCCCTCCGGCAGGAAGTCGTTGAACGGCACCTCGTACACCGCCAGCCGGGTGACCGGCAGGCCGCTCGCGGCCGCCAGCAGCGACAGCGCGCCGCCCGACGACACCCCGAACAGTGCCGCCTCGCCGCCCACGGCCGCCGTCAGCGCGGCCAGATCCTCCACCTCGCGCTCCACCGCGTACGGCACGGTGTCACCGCTCGCGCCCCGGCCCCGCCGGTCGTAGACGACTGCCCGGCAGCGGTCCGCGAGCGCCGCCGCCAGCGGGGCGAGCGTGAGCCCGGTGGACATCGCGCCGCTCACCAGGATCACCGTGGGCCCCTCGCCGGTCACGCGGTACGCGAGAGAGGTGCCGTCGAGGGAAGTCGTCTTCTTGTCCATGCCCGTGGAGACTGCCGTACGGCCGCCGCGCTCACCGGTCGCGACACGGCGCGCCGTGCGGTCAGGCCACTTCGGGGCCGTAGAAGCAGTAGTGGTCCTTGATCCGGGCCACCTCCGGTTTCGGGTCCGGGTACGCCCACACCAGGTCGGGCGCGTCCGGCAGCGACCAGTAGGACGCGGTGCCCTTGAAAGGGCAGTCGGTGCGGGTGTCCGACGGGGTCAGCAGTTCCAGCCGGACGTCCTCGGCGGGGAGGTAGTACCGGGGCGGACAGCCCGTCTCGTGCAGGACCAGGGGGCGATCGGTCTCCGCGAGCAACTGGCCGTCGTGTACGACGCGCACATGCTGCTCGCCCTCTTCGATGGTGATCGTGTGTCCGTGTGCCATACCTGGACAGCGCGCGCGGGGCCGCCGATGTTCCCGCGTACCGTGGGCGGCGTGAACATCTGTGTCTTCCTCTCCGCCGCCGACCTCGACGAGCGCTACACGACCCCCGCGCGGGAGTTCGGGAAGCTGATCGGCGAGAGAGGCCACACGCTCGTCTGGGGCGGCTCGGACTCCGGTCTGATGAAGGTCGTCGCCGACGGCGTGCAGGAGGCCGGAGGCAGGCTCGTGGGCGTCTCCGTGGAGTTCCTGTCGGCGGTCGCCCGACCCGGCGCGGACGAGATGCTGATCGCCGCCGACCTCGCCGAGCGCAAGAGGCTGCTGCTGGACAGGGCCGACGCCGTGGCCATCATGGTCGGCGGCACCGGCACCCTGGACGAGGCCACCGAGATCCTGGAGCTGAAGAAGCACGGCCGCACCACCAAGCCCGTGGTGCTGCTCAACACCGCCGGCTTCTACGACGGCCTGGAGCAGCAGTTCCGCCGCATGGAGGCCGAGGGCTTCCTGCCGCGCCCGCTGTCGGAGCTGATGTTCTTCGCCGACAGGCCGGCCGCCGCCCTGGCCCACCTGGAGGAGTCCCTCACCACGGGCTGATGCGACCATGGCGGGCATGGCTACTCATGTGATCACCGGTGCCGGGTCCGGCATCGGCGCCGCCGTCGCCCGCCGTCTGCACGCGCGCGGGGACGACCTCGTACTGCACGCGCGCGACGCGGCCCGCGCCAAGGAGCTGGCGGCCGAGTTCCCCGGCGCCCGCACCCTGGTGGGCGACCTCGCCGACCCCGGCCGGCTGTCCTGGGCCTTCTCCCACCAGTCGCTGCCGGACCGCGTGGACTCGCTGCTGCACATCGCCGGGGTCGTGGACCTCGGCGACATCGGTGACCTCACCCCCAAGTCCTGGCACCACCAGCTCAACGTGAACCTGATCGCGCCGGCCGAGCTGACCCGGCACCTCCTGCCCCAGCTCCGCGCCGCCCGCGGCCAGGTCGTCTTCGTCAACTCCGGCGCCGGACTCGACGCCCACGCGGGCTGGTCCGCGTACGCCGCCTCCAAGCACGGGCTCAAGGCCCTCGCGGACGCGCTGCGCCACGAGGAGCACGCGGGCGGCGTCCGGGTCACCTCCGTCTACCCCGGACGCACCGCCAGCCCCATGCAGGCCAAGGTGCACCAGCAGGAGGGCAAGGAGTACGACCCCGCGCGGTTCATCGACCCCGAGTCGGTCGCCGACACGATCCTGCTCGCCCTCGACCTGCCCCGGGACGCCGAGATCAACGACCTGACCGTGCGCCCCGGCCGCTGACGCGCCCGACCGCCGTACGGCATACCCTGCCGGGGTGAGTGAGAAAACCCAGGTCACCTTCCCCGCGGCCACCGGCGTCGGCTCGCTGCCCGGCGAGGACGCGCGCGAGGCAGCCAGGACCGTCACCGGCAGCCTGGAGGACTTCCCGTACCTCGCCGAGCTGCCCGCGCGCGGCCCCGGCGCCGACATGACCGGCCGCACCGCCGGGATGCTCGTCGAGCTGTACGCGCGCGTGGAGCCCAGCGGCTGGCGGCTGTCCGACCGGCCCGGCCGCGACACCCGGCGCGCGCACGCGTGGCTGCGCCAGGACCTCGACGCCCTGGAGGAGTTCACCCAGGGCTACGAGGGCGACCTCAAGGTGCAGGCGGTCGGCCCCTGGACGCTCGCCGCCGCGCTGGAACTCCGTAACGGCGAGGCGGTGCTGTCCGACCCCGGCGCCTGCCGCGACCTCACCGGCTCGCTCGCCGAGGGCCTGCGCACCCACCTCGCCGACGTCCGCCGGCGGGTCCCCGGCGCCCGGGTGGTGCTCCAGCTGGACGAGCCCTCCCTCACCGCCGTACTGCGCGGACAGATCAAGACGGCCAGCGGCTACCGCACCCACCGGGCCGTGGACCGGCAGGTGGTCGAGTCCGGGCTGCGCGAGGTGCTCGGCGCGAGCGGCACCGGTCCCACCGTCGTGCACTCCTGCGCCCCCGATGTGCCGTTCGCGCTGCTGCGCCGGGCGGGCACCGACGCCGTCTCCTTCGACTTCGCCCTTCTCACCGAGCGTGACGACGACGCGATCGGCGAGGCGGTGGAGGGCGGCACCCGGCTGTTCGCCGGTGTCGTGCCGGGGACGGACGGGGCATTGTCAGACCCTGCCGGTAGCGTCATGGGTGTCAGGACGCTGTGGCGCAGGCTGGGGCTGCGACTGGGGCTGCTCGCGGAGGCGGTCACGGTCACGCCCTCGTGCGGTCTCGCGGGTGCTTCCCCCGCCTACGCCCGCCAGGCGCTCGCCCACTGCGTCCGGGCGGCGAGGTCCCTCGCGGACAACCCTGAGTGACGGGAGGACACTACGGTGGCCGGCGACAAGCAAGCGGCGACGACGGCGGTGCCCGCCGAGGCGCGCGAGAGGCACGGGCGGCTCGCGGAGCAGGTCGAGGAGCACCGCTTCCGGTACTACGTGAAGGACGCTCCCGTCGTCAGCGACGCGGAGTTCGACCAGCTCCTGAAGACCCTGGAGGCCCTGGAGGAGGAGTTCCCGGAGCTGCGCACCCCGGACTCGCCCACCCAGAAGGTCGCCGGGTCCTACGAGACCGAGTTCACCGCGGTCGCGCACCGCGAGCGGATGCTGTCCCTGGACAACACCTTCAACGACGAGGAACTCGCCGCCTGGGCCGACCGCATCGCCCGCGAACTGGGCGAGCAGACCTACCACTTCCTGTGTGAGCTGAAGGTCGACGGCCTCGCCGTCAACCTCACCTACGAGCACGGCCGGCTCACCCGCGCCGCCACCCGGGGCGACGGCCGCACCGGCGAGGACATCACGCCCAACGTCCGCACCATCACCGACATCCCCGAGCGCCTCCACGGCGACCGGGTACCCGACCTCGTGGAGATCCGCGGCGAGGTCTACTTCCCGATGGACAAGTTCCTGGAGCTGAACGAGCGCCTGGTCGCCGCCGGGGACAAGCCCTTCGCCAACCCCCGCAACGCGGCCGCCGGTTCACTCCGCCAGAAGGACCCCCGCGTCACCGCGGGCCGCCCGCTGCACATGGTCGTCCACGGCATCGGCGCCCACCAGGGCTTCACCGGCCTGACCCGGCTGTCCGAGGCGTACGGCCTGCTGAAGACCTGGGGCCTGCCCACCTCCCCGCACAACCGCGTGGTCGACGGCCTCGACGGCGCACGGGAGTTCATCGCGTACTACGGCGAGCACCGGCACTCGGTGGACCACGAGATCGACGGCGTGGTCGTCAAGCTCGACGAGATCCGCCTGCAGGGCCGGCTCGGCTCCACCGCGCGCGCCCCGCGCTGGGCCATCGCGTACAAGTACGCGCCGGAGGAGGTCAACACCAAGCTGATCGACATCAAGGTGGGCGTCGGCCGCACCGGGCGCGTCACCCCGTTCGCCCAGGTCGAGCCGGTCACGGTCGCGGGCAGCGAGGTCGAGTTCGCCACCCTGCACAACCAGGAGGTCGTCAAGGCCAAGGGCGTGCTCATCGGGGACACCGTGGTGCTGCGCAAGGCCGGTGATGTCATCCCGGAGATCCTCGGGCCCGTCGCCGACCTCAGGGACGGCAGCGAGCGGGAGTTCGTGATGCCGACGCACTGCCCCGAGTGCGACACCGCGCTGCGCCCGATGAAGGAGGGCGACATCGACCTCCGCTGCCCCAACGGCCGCACCTGCCCGGCCCAGTTGCGCGAGCGGGTCGCCTACCTCGCGGGGCGCGAGTGCCTGGACATCGAGCACTTCGGCGGGGTCGCCGCCGCCGCGCTCACCCGGCCGCTTGGGCCCGCCGACGCGCCCCTGGCGGACGAGGGCGACCTGTTCGACCTGACGGTGGAGAAGCTGCTGCCCATCAAGGCGCATGTGCTCGACCCCGACAGCGGACTGCCCAAGCGCGACCCGAAGACCGGCGAGGAGAAGGTCGTCACCGTCTTCGCCAACCAGAAGGGCGAGCCGAAGAAGAACACCCTCTCCCTGCTGGAGCACATCGAGGCGGCCAAGCGGCGCCCGCTCGCCCGGTTCATCAACGGCCTGTCCATCCGTCATGTCGGTCCCGTCGCCGCACAGGCGCTCGCCCGCGAGTTCCGGTCCGTCGACCGCATCGAAGCGGCCACGGAGGAGGAACTGGCCGCCACCGACGGCGTCGGCCCCATCATCGCCGCCGCGCTCAAGGAGTGGTTCGCCGAGGACTGGCACCGCGAGATCGTGCGCAAGTGGAAGGCGGCCGGGGTCCCGCTGGAGGACGAGACCACCGGCGAGGACGAGGGCCCGCGCCCGCTGGAGGGGATGACCGTCGTCGTCACCGGCACGCTGGAGAACTTCACCCGGGACGGCGCCAAGGACGCGCTGCAGAACCAGGGCGCGAAGGTGACCGGTTCCGTCTCCAAGAAGACCTCGTTCGTGGTCGTCGGCGACAACCCCGGCTCCAAGTACGACAAGGCGACGCAGCTCAAGGTGCCGGTGCTGGACGAGGCCGGATTCGCCGTCCTGCTGGAGCGCGGACCCGAGGCGGCGGCCGAAGTCGCGCTTCCGACCGGGGAGTAGCGATTGAACGCCACCCGTACGGCGCATACCAGATGCATACGGGTGGCCCGTACGCATTCGGGCCACCGTCCACGACCGCTGCCCTAGGAAGCCCTCCGCGGCCTACTGTTGAGGGGTGCGCCCGCCGTGCCCAGCCGCGGCCGGTGCATCCCCGTGCCCGACAGCCGGCACGGGGAAGGGCTTTCCACCGCCGAGCCGCTGACGGTCCTCGGGGCTAGGGCCGCGTGGGGTGGGCACCGCCGGCTGTGAGAGGGACGGGTATGGAACCGACCGAGAGCGTCGCCCCCGGCTCACGGCAGCGCCCGCGCCGCCGCGCGGGCGCGTGGCGGGGGAACCGGTGGACCGGACGCGGCAAGGACCGCGCGGGGCCGAACCCGGGCGCCGACGGCGTCGATCCGCACGCGGCGGTGCCGCTCACCACCGACCGCACCCCACCACAGGACCCCCAACAGCGGCTGCGGACACCAGCGTTGCCCGCCGCGGCGGCCGCGCTGGCCCTCGGCGCCGGACTCTACGGCGCCTTCACCGGCGGCCACGCGCTCTTCCCCGCCGGCCCGGCCGGATGGGCGCTGGCGCTGCTCACCGGACTCGTCGTCGGCCATCTCGTCATGCTGGGCCGGGCCCGCTGGGGCGGCGGCACCGCCTCCGGCGCCACGCTCACCCTCGCCACACTGCTGCTGTACGGCTGGGTCCCGGCCGGACTGGTCAGCCTCACCGTCGTCGCCCTGGTCGGCGTGGCCCGGCGCAACTGCTGGCGCCAGGGCCTGATGTACGGCGCGACGGACATCCTCGGCGTCGGTGCCGGAGCCCTGGTACTCGGCGCCTTCGGCCGGGTGGGCAGCGTGGAGGAGCCCTGGCGGCCCGGCGGCTGGGACCTGGGCGCCGTCCCCGCGGTGGTGTGCGCGGCGGGGGCGTATCTCGTCGTCAGCCGGGGGCTGTCGCGGTACTTGCACGCCCCGCGCGCGGGCGGGGTGCCCACCGTCGCCCGTACCGCGCTGGTCCGGCAGGGACTGGTCGCCATCGCGCTGCTCGGCATCGCGCCCCTGGTGTGCGTGGTCGCCGACGCCCGGCCGGTGCTGCTGCCGCTGTTCGCCGTCCCGCTGATCGCGGTGGACTCCACCCTGTGGATGGCGCGGGCCCGCGCGGAGGAGCAGTTGCGCGACCCGCTGACCGGACTGCCCAACCGGCAGTGGCTGCTGGAGCGGATCTGGACCGCGCTCGACGACGCCGAACGCATCGGCGCCCGCTCGGCGTTGATGCTGATCGACCTCGACCGCTTCCGGTCGGTCAACGACACCCTCGGCCATCTCGCCGGGGACCGGTTGCTGTTGCAGATCGCCGACCGGCTGCGGAACGCCCTGCCGCGCGGGGCGGAGGCCGCACGGCTCGGCGGGGACGAGTTCGCGGTCTTACTTCCCGTGGCCGACTCCACCACGTCGGCCACCCGCATCGCGCGCGGCCTGGTCACCGCGCTCGGCTCACCCCTCGACCTCGACGGACTCACGCTCGTGCTGGAGGCCAGCGCGGGCGTCGCCGTCTTCCCCGACCACGCGCTGGACGCCGAGGACATGCTGCGCCGCGCGGACGTGGCGATGTACCAGGCCAAGCGGGACCGCACCGGCGTGGAGGCGTACGAGTCCAAGCGGGACTCCAACACCCCGGACCGCCTCGCCCTGCTGGGCGATCTGCGCCGGGCGCTGGACGCGCACGAGGTCCAGCTGCACTACCAGCCCAAGGTCCGCTTCGACGGCCAGGTGGCCGGCCTGGAGGCACTGGTGCGCTGGGTGCACCCGGAGCGGGGGAAGGTGCCGCCGGACGAGTTCATAGCGATAGCCGAGTCCTCCGGGCTGATGCCGCACCTCACCGAGTACGTCCTGGAGACCGCGCTCGCCCAGGTGGCCCGCTGGCGCGAACAGGGGCTCAGGGTGCCGGTCGCGGTGAACGTCTCCCCGCGCGACGTGCACACCCCCGGCTTCGCCGGTTCCGTCGCCGCCCGGCTGGCCCGGCACGGGGTCCCGGCGGGGGCGCTCCAGCTGGAGATCACCGAGCATGTGCTGCTGGAGGACCCGCAGCGGGCCGCCGACACCCTGGCCGCGCTCGCCGGACACGGCGTGAAGATGTCCCTGGACGACTTCGGCACCGGCTACTCGTCCCTGGTCCACCTGCGGCGGCTGCCGGTCAGCGAACTCAAGATCGACCGCTCCTTCGTGGCCCGGCTCGCGGTGGACGCCGAGGACGCGGCGATCGTCCGCTGCACGGTGGACCTCGCGCACTCCCTGGGCCTGGTGGTCGTCGCCGAGGGCGTGGAGGACGACGAGACCTGGGAGCACCTGCGCGACCTGCGCTGCGACGCCGTACAGGGCTGGCTGGTGGCCGCCGCGATGCCTCCGGAGGAGACCACGGCCTGGCTGAAGGCGCGGGGCCCGAGAGGCTGGCAGCGGCCGCGCGCGGCGCTTCCAGCGGGGGAGTGAGCCGCCGGCCGACCCAGCGGTAACGTTTCATCCCCCCCCGGCCCGTGCTCCGCCCACCGGTCAGCCGAAGGAGCGGCGGTAGGCGTGGGGGGTGACCCCGGTGGTGCGCTTGAAGCGGTCGCGGAAGGCCGTGGGCGAGCCGAAGCCGACCTGGGCGCCGATGCGTTCCACGGACTGCTCGGTGGTCTCCAGCAGATGCTGGGCCTGGCGGACCCGGGCACGGTGCAGCCACTGCAGCGGTGTGGTGCCGGTCTGTTCGCGGAAGCGGCGGATCAGGGTGCGCTTGCTGGTCCCGGCGTGCGCGGCGATGCCGGCGAGGGTGAGATCGGCGCCCAGGTTGTCCCGCAGCCAGTCGAGCAGCGGCTCGAACGCGGAGCCGTGCGGTACGGGCGCGTGATCGTGCACGATGAACTGCGCCTGCCCGCCCTCGCGCTCCAGGGGCATGACGGACAGCCGGGCGGCGTCGGCGGCGACCGCCGAGCCGTAGTCGCGGCGGATCATGTGCAGGCACAGGTCCAGGCCCGCGGCGGCTCCGGCCGAGGTCAGGATCTGGCCGTTGTCGACGTACAGGACGTCCGGGTCGACCTCGATCTCCGGGTGGGCGGTGGCCAGCAGGTCCGCCGCGGCCCAGTGGGTGGTGGCCCGCAGCCCGTCCAGCAGCCCGGTGGCGGCCAGGACGAAGGTGCCCGTACAGATCGAGGCGATCCGCGTGCCCTCCCCGGCGGCCGCCCGCAGCGCGTCACGGACGGCGGGAGCGAGCGGGGCGGCGGGGTCGGCGGTACCGGGCACGATCACCGTGTCGGCGCCCGCGAGGCCCTCCAGGCCCCAGGGCGCGCGCAGGGCGAAGGCACCCGCGTCGGTCTCCGGACGCTCCGCGCACACCCGGATGCGGTAGCCGGAGCGGCCGTCCGGGAGACGGGTGCGGCCGAAGACCTCGATCGGGGCGGACAGGTCGAACGGGATCACCCGGTCCAGCGCGAGTACGGCGACGGTGTGCATGGCACGAACATACGCGCCCACGGAGTGCCATACGCCTGGCCGACCCCGGCTTCCGGCCAGCTCAGAAGCCCTTCGCGCGCGATGGCACTATCCCGTCGCAGGGTGTCCCGAATGCCACTGGGCCGAGAGTCGGCCGGCTGGTTGGGTGCGGGGTGAACCCGGCGCGGACCGGGCCCAGCCCAGCCGGAGGACCCCTTCCATGCACGCCCACACCGTCCCGTTCGACGGCTTCGACCCACTCGACGTGATCGCCCCCCACGAGGTGCCCGCAGGGGAGGCGGGCGAACGGCGGCAGGACGAGCCGGTCCCGGTGGTGCCGGGCCGCACGCCGACCACCGTGCGCCGGCGCGGCCTGGCACCCGTGGGCGTCTGACATGACGAAACTGCTTCTCTCCGTCCACGTACTGGCCGCCGTACTGGCGATCGGGCCGGTCGCCGTCGCCGCGAGCATCTTTCCGCGGGCGCTGCGCGACGCCCACCGCGAACCCGGTGGCCGCGACGCTCTCGCGGGCCCCAGGACGCTGCACCGCATCTGCCGGGTCTACGCGGCGGTCGGCGTGGTCGTCCCCGTGTTCGGGTTCGCCACGGCGCGCGCCATGGGGGTGCTCGGCAGCGGGTGGCTGATCACCTCGATCGTCCTCACCGTGGCGGCGGCCGGCGTCCTGGGCCTGCTGATCCTCCCCGCCCAGGAGGCCGCGCTCGACGCCCCGCCCGGGACACCGAGCCCCGCCGCCCGCCTCGCCATGCTCACCGGCGTCTTCAACCTGCTGTGGGCCACGGTCACCGTCCTGATGATCGTCCGCCCCGGCTCCACCACCGGAGCCTGAGCCGTATCCGGGAAACCGTTTAACGGCGATCCGTCCACGCCCCATAGGATTGGGCCCGAAGCACACGCACTCACCCCAGAGGATCGCTGCATGCCTGGCATCACGCGCGAGGAGGTCGCCCACCTCGCCCGGCTGGCGCGTCTGGAGCTGAAGCCCGAAGAGCTCGACCACTTCGCGGGCCAGCTCGACGACATCATCGGCGCGGTCGCCCGCGTCAGCGAGGTCGCCGACCAAGACGTACCGCCGACCTCGCACCCGCTCCCGCTGACGAACGTCATGCGGGCGGACGAGGTCCGTCCCTCGCTCACCCCCGCGCAGGCGCTCTCCGGCGCCCCCGCCCAGGAGCAGCAGCGTTTCAAGGTGCCGCAGATCCTGGGGGAGGACTAAGAAGTCATGACCGACATCATCAAGCTCACGGCCGCCGAGATCGCCGGGAGGATCGCCTCCGGCGAGCTGACCGCGGTCGAGGTCACCGAGGCCCACCTCGCGCGCATCGACGCCGTCGACGAGAAGGTGCACGCCTTCCTGCACGTCGACCGCGAGGGCGCCCTCGCGCAGGCCCGCGCGGTGGACGCCAAGCGCGCCCGCGGCGAGCGGCTCGGCCCGCTGGCCGGCGTCCCGCTCGCCCTCAAGGACATCTTCACCACCGAGGGCATCCCGACCACCGTCGGCTCCAAGATCCTGGAGGGCTGGCTCCCGCCGTACGACGCGACGCTCACCAAGCGCCTCAAGGCCGCCGACGTGGTCATCCTCGGCAAGACCAACATGGACGAGTTCGCCATGGGGTCCTCCACCGAGAACAGCGCCTACGGCCCGACCGGCAACCCCTGGGACCTCACCAAGATCCCCGGCGGCTCCGGCGGCGGCTCCTCCGCCGCGCTCGCCTCCTACGAGGCCCCGCTCGCCATCGGCACCGACACCGGCGGCTCCATCCGCCAGCCGGCCGCCGTCACCGGCACCGTCGGCGTCAAGCCGACCTACGGCTCGGTCTCCCGCTACGGCATGGTCGCCTTCTCCTCCTCCCTGGACCAGGGCGGCCCCTGCGCCCGCACGGTCCTGGACGCGGCGCTGCTGCACGAGGTCATCGCGGGCCACGACCCGCTAGACTCCACCTCCATCGACGCCCCCGTCCCGCCGGTCGTCGAGGCCGCGCGCAACGGCTCGGTGGCGGGCATGCGGGTCGGCGTCGTCAAGCAGTTCCGCGGCGAGGGCTACCAGGCCGGTGTCCTCCAGCGCTTCGACGAGTCCGTCGAACTGCTGAGGGAGCTGGGCGCCGAGATCGTCGAGCTGGACTGCCCGTCCTTCGACCTCGCGCTGTCGGCGTACTACCTGATCGCGCCGTCCGAGTGCTCCTCCAACCTCGCCCGCTTCGACGGCCTGCGCTACGGCCGCCGCACCGGCGACGACGGCACCCACTCGGCCGAGGAGGTCACCTCCCTCACCCGGGAGGCCGGCTTCGGCGACGAGGTCAAGCGCCGCATCATGCTCGGCACGTACGCCCTGTCCAGCGGCTACTACGACGCCTACTACGGCTCCGCGCAGAAGGTCCGCACCCTCATCACGCGGGACTTCGAGAAGGCGTTCGAGCAGGTCGACGTGATCGTCTCCCCGACGACCCCGACCACCGCCTTCGCGATCGGCGAGCGCGCCGACGACCCGATGGCGATGTACCTCGCGGACCTGTGCACCATCCCGACGAACCTCGCGGGCAACGCGGCCATGTCGCTGCCGTGCGGTCTCGCCCCCGAGGACAACCTCCCCGTCGGCCTCCAGATCATCGCCCCGGCGCTGAAGGACGACAGGCTGTACAAGGTCGGCGCCGCCGTCGAGGCCGCCTTCGTGGAAAAGTGGGGTCACCCGCTGATCGAGGAGGCACCGTCGCTGTGAGCGCACTGAACAAGGCCAAGGGCTTCAAGCAGTCGAGGTCCGGCACGTACCTGTCCATGGCCGGCACCGCGTTCAGCGCGGTCGGCGTGGCCAAGCAGATCAAGAAGGCCCGTTCCGAGCAGGACACCCTGCGCCTGATCGACGCCGCCGTGTCCGCCGTAGCCATCGTCACCGGCCTCGCCATCCTCTACCGCGAGCTGAAGCGGCTGGGCGACGACGACGTCCTGCTGGGCTGAGAGGGAAGTTTTCACCGTGACCACCACGACCGACCTGGTGCCGTACGAGGACGCGCTGTCCTCGTACGACCCCGTCATGGGCCTTGAGGTCCATGTCGAACTCGGCACCCGCACCAAGATGTTCTGCGGCTGTGCGACCGAGCTGGGTGCCGAGCCCAACTCGCAGACCTGCCCGGTGTGCCTCGGCATGCCCGGCGCGCTCCCGGTCGTCAACGCGACCGGCGTCGAGTCCGCGATCAAGATCGGCCTCGCGCTGAACTGCTCGATCGCCGAGTGGTGCCGCTTCGCCCGGAAGAACTACTTCTATCCGGACATGCCGAAGAACTTCCAGACCTCCCAGTACGACGAGCCGATCGCCTTCGGCGGCTACCTCGACGTACAGCTGGAGGACGGCGAGACCTTCCGGGTGGAGATCGAGCGCGCCCACATGGAGGAGGACACCGGCAAGTCGACGCACGTCGGCGGCGCCACCGGCCGTATCCACGGCGCGTCCCACTCCCTGCTGGACTACAACCGCGCCGGCATCCCGCTCATCGAGATCGTCACCAAGCCCATCGAGGGCGCGGGCGAGCGGGCCCCCGAGGTCGCGCGCGCCTACGTCCGCGAGCTGCGTGAGGTCATCCGGGCCCTCGGTGTCTCCGAGGCGCGCATGGAGATGGGCCAGATGCGCTGCGACGTGAACCTGTCGCTGCGCCCGCACGGCCGCGAGAAGTTCGGCACGCGCAGCGAGACGAAGAACGTCAACTCGCTGCGCTCGGTCGAGCGTGCCGCCCGGTTCGAGATCATGCGCCACGCGGCCGTGCTCTCCTCCGGCGGCACCATCATCCAGGAGACCCGTCACTTCCACGAGGACACCGGGTCCACGACCTCGGGCCGCGTGAAGGAGGAGGCGGAGGACTACCGGTACTTCCCGGAGCCCGACCTCGTCCCGGTGGCGCCCTCGCGCGAGTGGGTCGAGGAGATCCGCGCCGCGCTGCCCGAGCTGCCGCTGGCCCGCCGCACCCGCCTGCTGGCGGAGTGGGGCGTCTCGGCCACCGACATGCAGTCGATCACCAACGCCGGTGCGCTGGACCTGATCGTCGCCACCATCGACGCCGGTGCCGACGCGGCCTTCGCCCGCAAGTGGTGGATGGGCGAGCTGGCCCGCAGCGCCAACGAGTCGGGTACCTCGCTGGACGAGCTGGCCATCACCCCGGCCCAGGTCGCCCGCGTCACCGAGCTGGTCGTGAAGGGTGACCTCAACGACAAGCTGGCCCGCCAGGTCATCGAGGGCATCCTCGCCGGTGAGGGCACTCCGGACGAGGTCGTGGAGAAGCGCGGCCTGAAGGTCGTCTCCGACGAGGGCGCGCTGACCACCGCCGTCGACGAGGCCATCGCCGGCAACCCGGCCATCGCGGACAAGATCCGCGGCGGCAAGGTGGCGGCGGCCGGCGCGCTGGTCGGCGCAGTCATGAAGGCCACCCGTGGCCAGGCCGACGCCGCCCGCGTCAAGGAGCTGATCCTCGACCGGCTGGGCGTGAGCGAGGGCTGAGTCCCGCGCCGGACGTGGCCCCGGAGGCGAGTCCTCCGGGGCCATGTTCGATTTCCGGGGGCCGCGACGAGGCACCGGAGGCGCGGGCGCTACGCTCGCCCGCCATGAGTGGACGTACCGATTCCGTCGCCGGACCCGCCGAGGCCGAGGAGGCGGAACGGGCCGGACCCGTCGTCCGGTACGAAGAGGACGCCGACCTCCACGACGAGGCCCGCCGCGCCCGCTGGCTCGCCACCGGCACCGGAGCCCTCCTCACCCTCGCCGGTGCCGCGGCCGCCCTGCTCCGCCTGAGCGGCCCCGCGCCCGCCCTGGTCCCCGCCGCGTACGCCGCCGGAGCCGCCGTCTGCACGGCCGCCGCCCTCCTCGGCGCCCGGGGCCACACCCGTCGTGCCCTCTGGCTGCTGATAGCCGGAACCATGATCATGGCCCTCGGCGACCAGTTCGACTGAGCCCGTGAAAGGCTCGGCCGGAGAACCGGGCGGAAGGAACCACAGCACGATGTACGCGACACCCCTGGGCCAGGACGGCGCCGAACTGCGGCCCCTGGAGGTCTGGCACGCGGCGGAACTCTTCGCCAACATCGACGGCGAGCGCGAGTTCATCGGGCGCCATGTCGGCCTGCCGGACGTGGTGCCCGACCTGGCCGCCGCCCGCGCCTATCTGAAGGGGTACGCCGACAAGCGCGCCACCGACTCCGGCAGCCTGCACGGCATCTGGCTGGACGGCACGCTCGTCGGCGGCCTGATGTTCCGGCTCTGGGACACCGCGACCGGGGTCGCGGAGGCGGGCTGCTGGCTGATACCCGGGGCGGCCGGGCGCGGGCTGGTCACCCGGGGCATGGAGATCCTGCTCGACTGGGCCTTCGGCGAGCGCGGCATGCACCGCGTGGAGTGGCACGCCTCCTCCGCCAACCGGCCCAGCATCAACGTGGCCCGGCGCCTGGGCATGAGCCGCGAGGGCGTGCTCCGCGAGAACTACCCCCACCGGGGCGTGCGCACCGACACCGAGATCTGGGCGGTACTGGCCCCCGAGTGGCACGCGGCCCGCGAAGGCGCTGCGCACAGCCGGCGTTAAGACGCCTCTCAGACTTCGTCCGTACGGTGCCGGTCATGGCTACGAAGACAGCGGAAGACGCCGGGTCCGAGACCGGCGCGCAGCACGACGAGACGGTCACGGAGACCGAGACGGTCACGGAGACCGCCGTGGCGGAGGAAGCCCAGGCACCCGAGCAGCGGGAGGCCGACGAGGACACGGGCGCCACCGAGCCGCGCCGCGCGTCCGGGGTCGGCCAGGGTGCCGGTGCCGTGGTGTCCGCCGCCCTCGGCCTGGTCTCGCTGAGCGGCGGCTGGGTCGGCACCGTCGCCTCGGCCCGCGCCCAGCTCGTGGGCCAGCTCAAGACCTCGTCCCAGGCCGGGGTCGCCCAGCAGATCAAGGCGGTCTACGGCGACGCCTGGCACGCCACCGCCCTGTGGGCCGGCCTCTTCGCGGTGGCCGCGCTGGTCGTGGGCGCGGCCGTGCTCGCCCGCCCCGCGTTCGGCGCGCCGGGCACGCCGCAGGCCCCGTGGATCAAGTCCGTCGCGTGGGGCGGTGTCGCGCTCGGCGTCATCGGCCTGCTCCTGGCCGTGCTGAAGTACTCCGACGCGCTGCTCGGCCTGCCCTCGGCGGGCTGACCGCACGGGCGGGGGCGGTGCCGTACCGCCCCCGTCAGCGGACCCGCAGCTCCAGCAGCCGGTCGTCGCCCTTCTTCGGGTCGCCGCGGCCGTCGGTGTCGCTGGTCAGCAGCCACAGCCTGTCCTTCCCGGCGGGGGCCACCGTGCGCAGCCGGCCGTACTTCCCGTCCAGGAACGCCTGCGGCGGGGCGGACGCCGAGGTGGAGCGCAGCGGGATGCGCCACAGGCGCTCGCCGCGGAGCCCGGCCATCCAGATCACGCCGTCCACGCAGGCGATACCGCTCGGGGACGCGTCGTCGGTGTGCCACTGGGCCAGCGGGTTCTGGAAGCGCCCGTCGGTGCCCTTCCCCTCGGCGGAGGGCCAGCCGTAGTCGCCGCCGGGCTTGATCGCGTTCAGCTCGTCCCAGGTGTCCTGCCCGAACTCCGAGGCGAACAGCCGCTGCCGGGCGTCCCAGGCGAGACCCTGCACATTGCGGTGGCCGTAGGAGTACACCGGGGAGCGGCCGAAGGGGTTGCCCGGCGCCGGCTCGCCCTCCGGGGTGATCCGGAGGATCTTGCCGCCCAGGGACTTCTTGTCCGGGGCGAGATCGCGGCTGCCGCTCTCCCCGGTACCCACGTACAGCATGCCGTCCGGGCCGAAGGCGATCCTGCCGCCGTTGTGGATGCGGCCCTTGGGGATGCCCTTGAACACGGTGTCGGGGGCGCCCAGCCGATCACCGGGGGCCCGCTTCTCGTCGTACCGGACGCGGACGACGCGGTTGTCGGACGCGGAGGTGAAGTACGCGTAGACCATGTGGTCCGAGGCGAAGCCGGGGGAGAGGGCGATGCCCAGCAGGCCGCCCTCACCGGCCGGTTCGACCCCGGAGATCCGGCCCGCCACCGTCTTCCCGCCCGTCCTCGCGTCGATCCGGGTGAGGGTGGCGTCGTCGCGGGAGGAGACCAGCAGGTTCCCGTCCGGCAGCGGGGCCAGCCCCCACGGGCTCCTCAGCCCCTCGGCGACCGTACGCAGCACGCTGACCGAGCCCTCGGCGGGCGGGCCGGTCTCGGCAGGGGACCGGTCCGTCGCGGTCACCGTGCCCCCGGAGGGCGCTGCCCGCCCGTCACCCCCGTCCGAGGAGCAGCCCGCGGCCAGCAGCAACGCGGTCACGGCGAGTACGGCGGGCGCGGTTCGGCTTCGCACGGTCACAGTCCCTTCGCGGGGGGCGCACCAGCACTGCTGACCGGCCAGAGCCGCCCCGTCTCCTGAACTACCCTCCTCGCCATGACCTATGACGTCTGGCTGCCCCTCCCGCCCGAGGAGATCAAGGGCCTCCCCGAAGGCCCCCGCTACCTCTTCTGGAACGGGGGCGACGACGGTGAGCAGGACTTTCCCGGCGATCCGGCGGACTGCGCGCTGTACGTGGTGCCCTATATGCGGCGTCAGCCCGTCAAGACGCGTCCGCTGCGGGCCATGACCGGGCTCCGCGTGATCCAGACCCTCACCGCCGGGGTGGACGACATCACCGCCGGCCTCGGCGAGGTGGCCCCCGGCGTACGGCTCTGCAACGCCAGCGGCGTCCACGACACCAGCACCGCCGAGCTGGCCCTCACCCTCGTCCTGGCCTCGCTGCGCGGGATTCCGGGGTTCGTCCGGGCCCAGGGCGACGAGCATTGGCAAGGCGTGTTCCGGCCCGCTCTCGCCGACCGGAAGGTGCTCATCGTCGGCTACGGCGCCATCGGCTCCGCCATCGAGGACCGGCTCGCGTCCTTCGAGGTGGAGCGCGTGATCCGGGTGGCGCGCTCCGGGCGCACCACCGCGCGCGGGGCCGTGCATCCGCTCACCGAACTGCCCGCCCTGCTCCCGGAGGCCGACGTGGTGATCCTCTCCACGCCCCTCACCGACGAGACCCGGGGCATGGTGGACGCCGGCTTCCTCGCCCGGATGAAGGACGGCGCCCTGCTCGTCAACGTCGCGCGGGGACCCGTGGTCGACACCGGGGCGCTGCTCAAGGAGCTGGAGAGCGGGCGCCTCACCGCCGCGCTCGACGTCACCGACCCCGAGCCGCTGCCGCCGGGCCATCCGCTGTGGCGGGCGCCGGGCGTGCTGATCACCCCGCATGTGGGCGGCGCCAGTTCGGCGTTCCGGCCGCGCGCCGAGCGGCTTCTGGTGGACCAGCTGACCCGGTTCGTGAACCATGAGCCACTGCGCCACGTGGTCCTCACCACCGGGGCGTGAGCCGCCCGGCGCCGGCTCGCGGGCACCCTCCGCGACCCTCCGGGAGCGGTGTGTGCCCGCATAGTCGCTGGTCGTCACGGAGAGTAGAGAAGCTATGTCCCTGAGTGACGATCCTGGTGTATCGTCCCGACAGGGGTGCGCCGCCGACCGGTCGGCGGCGGGGATGGACATTCAGCTCTGTGAGGGGGGCGACGGGCGATGCACGGCCTATGGACGAACGATCCGACGCGGCGGAGCCGCCGACGGCGACCCTGGCGCACGACCGCGCACGGGCACGAGCGGCACCTGAGCCGGCCCGGCCCGCACCCCCGGCCGGGCGCCCGGCGGAGGCATCCGCACCGGCCCCCGAGGTGCCCCGGCGCGGCCCGCACCGGGAGGGCGCGGTGAGCGCGCCGCCGGTGACCACGACCGCGCCCGACGGGGCGCCCCCCGCACCGCGGCGGCCCGTCCGTACGACCCCGGCCCCGCCGCCGGTGCCCGGCGACGGATCGCGCCTGGCCCAGCAGCTCGCCCTCGCCGTGCTCTGCGCGGCCTACGGCATCGGCTCGGCCTTCGACTGGGGTGATCAGCAACTCGCGCTGGTCATGGGCGACTTCGGGCTCAGCGCGGCGGCCGGCACCGCCGCGGTCTCCTGCTTCCTCTACGCCCGCAGCCGCCGTGTCCGCTTCCGCCCCGCCTGGCTGCTCTTCGCCCTCTCCTCCGCGATGGCCGCCCTGGGCAACGCGGTCTGGGGGTGGTACGAGGTCGTCCTCGACCGTGCCGTGCCCAGTCCGAGCTACGCCGACCTGTTCTTCCTCTGCTTCGCGCCGCCCGCCATCGTGGGCCTGCTGGTCCTCGCCAAACGCCCCGTGAGCCGGGCCGGCTGGATCTGTCTCACGCTGGACGCCTGGCTCATCGGCGGCTCGCTGCTCACCCTCTCCTGGAGCCTCGCGCTCGCCCAGACCGCCCGGATCGACGGGCCGAGCGTCGAACACACCGCCCTCTCGCTGGCCTACCCGCTGCTCGACATCGTGCTCGTCAGCATGGTGCTCGCGCTGCACTTCAGGCGCAGTCCGGGCAACCGCACCGCCGTCAACACAGCGATCGGCGCCCTCGCGCTCACCGTGATGTGCGACGCGCTCTTCACCTCCCCGCTGCTCCACAGCAGTTACCGCTCCGGGCAGCTGCTGGACGCGGGCTGGTTCGCGGGCTCCCTGCTGCTCGCGTACGCCCCCTGGGCCGCCCCCCGAGGGCGCGAGGGCGACCGGGGCGCGCCGGACGGGCACACCCGCGTGGTGCACGAGCATGTGCCGGGCCAGCGCGGACCGGTCACCGCGCAAGCGCATCCACCGGGCACGGAGGGCCACCGCTATCCGGCCGGCCGGCCGCTCACCGGCTCCCTCGCCGCCCTCACCCCGTACCTCGCCGCCGCCGTCTGCACCCTGGGCATCCTGTACAACGTGCTCAACGGGCGCCGGCCCGACCACGTGGTGCTGATCACCGCCGGTGCCGTGGTGCTCGCCCTCGTCATCCGCCAGGGCATCATGCTGCTGGACAACATCACCCTCACCCAGGAACTGGCGCAGAAGGAGAACCACTTCCGCTCCCTGGTCCAGGGCTCCAGCGACGTCATCATGATCGCCGCGCCCAACGGCGTGCTGCGCTACGTCTCCCCGGCCGCCGCCGGGGTCTACGGCAGCACCGCCGAGGCCCTGATCGGCATGGAACTGGCGGCCCTCATCCACCCCGAGGATCTGGACTGCGTGGTGTACGAGGTGCGCCGCTTCCTGGCCGCCGACCCGCTGGCCCAACCCACCACCCGCATCGAGTGCCGCTTCCGCTCGGGCGGGGGAGGCTGGCTCAACGTGGAGTCCACCGTCAACCGCCACCACGGCGGTCTGATCTTCAACAGCCGTGACGTGACCGAGCGGGTGCGGCTCCAGGCCCAGCTCCAGCACAACGCCGAGCACGACCCGCTCACCGACCTGCCCAACCGCGCGCTGTTCACCCGGCGCGTCCAGCAGGCCCTGTCCGGACGCCGGGCCACCGACCGGGGCGCCGCCCTGCGTGGCACCGCCGTCCTCTTCATCGACCTGGACGGCTTCAAGGCCGTCAACGACACCATCGGCCACCAGGCCGGGGACGAGCTGCTGATCCAGGCCGCGCGCAGACTCCAGGACTCCGTCCGCCAGGGGGACACCGCCTCCCGGCTCGGCGGGGACGAGTTCGCGGCCCTGATCACCGGCGACGGCACCCGCGACCGCGCCGCCCGGGAGCGGCACATCCTGGAGCTGGCCGACCGGCTCAGGATGACCCTTTCGCAGCCCTACGCCATCGACGGCAACGATGTCCGGGTCAACGCCTCCATCGGCGTCTCCTTCGCCGAACCAGGTCTCGGCGCGGGTGAGCTGCTGCGCAACGCCGACCTGGCGATGTACCGCGCCAAGGCCGGCGGCAAGGGCCGGGTGGAGCTGTACAAGCCCCAGATGCAGCAGGACGTCGTCCGTAAGGCCGAGCTGGCGGGGCGGTTGCGAGCCGCGCTGCACGAGGGCGAGTTCGCGCTGCTGCACCAGCCGGTGGTCTGCCTCGCCGGTGGCCGGATCGCCTCGGTCGCCACCCACGCGCGCTGGCGCTCGGCCCAGGGTGTGCTGTTCACCCCGGCCGAGTTCCTGCGCGTGGCCGACGAGGGCGACCGCACGACCGAGCTGGAGCGCTGGATACTCCAGGAAGCGGTCGAGCAGGCCGCCGAGCGGGCCGCGGGCGGCCTCGTCGTCCCGGTGGCCGTCCGGATGAGCGCCCGGCGGCTGCTGGACCGCTCCCTGCCGCTGGGCTCCATCGAGGCGCTGCTGACCCGGCACGGGCTGCCGCCCGGCGCGCTGATCATCGAGGTGTCCGGCACCGACCCCCGGATCTCCCTGGACGAGCTGGAGCGGCGCCTGACCGCGCTCAGCCGCCTCGGGGTACGGATCGCGCTCGACGGCTTCGGCAGCGGCTACGCGGCCATCACCGCCCTGCGCAGACTCCCCGTGGACATCCTCAAGCTCGACCGCGGGCTGATCGAGGGCGTCGTGGAGTCCGCCCGGCTGCACAAGATCACCAGCGGGCTGCTGCGTATCGCGGGCGACCTCGGCCTCCAGTCCGTCGCCGAGGGCGTGGACCTGCCGGAACAGATCGTCGCGCTGCGTGCCATGGGCTGTACCCACGGCCAGGGTATGGCGTTCGCCGGGCCGGTGGACGAGTACCGGCTGCGCCGGGCGCTCGCCTCCGGCCGCTTCCCCGTGCCGCACGCCCCCGCCGAACCGGTGTTCGCCGGAAAGGGCGTCGGGCGGTACTCCGGGAGCATGTCCACGGTGTTCGGCGCCACCACCCTCCGCTCACATGATGAGACGGCTGTCCCACCCACTTGACACACGGTGCGCGCCGGAGGGAGGGTCAATGCCATGCGCACCCGAATTCTCGTACTTGGAAAGCGCGTCGGCTGAACCGAGCAGCGACCGGACAACGTCCGGAACGCTCAGTGACCTCCCCGACGCGCTCCCCTCGCCTGCCCTTGCGGCACGAGGGGTTTTTTGTTGCACGAGTGCCCTTCGTGCCGCCCCCGCTCCGCCCACACAGCGGCCTGTACCGCTCACACCTCGTGAAAACCCTCAAGCTCGAGAAGAGAAGCCGATGACCGAGCAGGCCACCGGGGCCCACCATCCGCAGCCGCGGCCCCGATCCGGAGGACAGCACTCCGCCACCGTCGAGCATGTGACGGGTGCGCAGTCCCTCATCCGTTCCCTCGAAGAGGTCGGCGCGGACACGGTGTTCGGCATCCCCGGCGGCGCGATCCTCCCGGCGTACGACCCCCTGATGGACTCCACCCGGGTCCGCCATGTGCTGGTCCGCCACGAGCAGGGCGCGGGGCACGCGGCCACCGGTTACGCCCAGGCCACCGGCAAGGTCGGGGTCTGCATGGCCACCTCGGGGCCGGGCGCCACCAACCTGGTCACTCCCATCGCCGACGCGCACATGGACTCGGTGCCGGTGGTGGCGATCACCGGGCAGGTCGCGTCCAAGGCGATCGGTACCGACGCCTTCCAGGAGGCGGACATCGTCGGCATCTCCATGCCGATCACCAAGCACAACTTCCTGGTCACCAGAGCCGGGGACATCCCGCAGGTCATCGCTCAGGCGTTCCACATCGCCTCCACCGGCCGCCCCGGCCCGGTCCTGGTCGACATCGCCAAGGACGCCCTCCAGGCGAAGACCACCTTCTCCTGGCCGCCCGTGCTGGACCTGCCCGGCTACCGCCCGGTGACCAAGCCGCACGCCAAGCAGATCCGCGAGGCCGCCAAGCTGATCACCAGCGCCAGGCGGCCCGTCCTCTACGTCGGCGGTGGCGTCATCAAGGCCGGCGCCACCGCCGAGCTGAAGGTCCTCGCCGAGTTGACCGGCGCCCCGGTCACCACCACCCTGATGGCACTCGGCGCCTTCCCCGACAGCCACCCGCAGCACGTGGGCATGCCCGGCATGCACGGCTCGGTCACCGCCGTCACCGCGCTGCAGAAGGCCGACCTGATCGTCGCCCTCGGCGCCCGCTTCGACGACCGCGTCACCGGCCGGCTGGACAGCTTCGCGCCCTACGCCAAGGTCGTGCACGCCGACATCGACCCGGCCGAGATCGGCAAGAACCGCGAGGCCGACGTGCCGATCGTCGGTGACGCCCGCGAAGTGCTGGCCGACCTGATCCAGGCCGTGCGCAAGGAGCACGACGAGGGCCACCGCGGCGACCACACCGCCTGGTGGAGCGACCTGAACCGCTGGCGGGACACCTACCCCCTCGGCTACGAGAAGCCCGAGGACGGCTCGCTCTCCCCGCAGGCGGTCATCGAGCGGATCGGCCGGCTCGCCCCCGCCGACACGATCTTCGCGGCGGGCGTCGGCCAGCACCAGATGTGGTCGGCCCACTTCATCCAGTACGAGCAGCCCGCGACCTGGCTCAACTCCGGCGGCGCGGGAACCATGGGGTACGCGGTCCCGGCCGCGATGGGCGCCAAGGCCGGACAGCCCAGCCGCACGGTCTGGGCGATCGACGGCGACGGCTGCTTCCAGATGACCAACCAGGAACTGACCACCTGCGCCCTGAACAACATCCCGATCAAGGTCGCCATCATCAACAACGGCGCCCTCGGCATGGTCCGCCAGTGGCAGACCCTGTTCTACAACCAGCGCTACTCCAACACCGTCCTGCACTCCGGCCCCGACGGACCCGCGGGCCCCGGCGCCGGCACCCGCGTCCCCGACTTCGTGAAGCTGTCCGAGGCGATGGGCTGCTACGCCATCCGCTGCGAGCGCCCCGAGGACCTGGACAAGGTCATCGAGGAGGCGAACGCGGTCAACGACCGTCCGGTCGTCGTCGACTTCATCGTCCACGAGGACGCGATGGTGTGGCCGATGGTGGCCGCCGGCACCTCCAACGACGAGGTCATGGCCGCGCGGGGCGTGCGCCCCGACTTCGGCGACGGCGACCAGGACTGACAAGCGGATTCGAGCGAGAGAGACCACGACCCATGTCCAAGCACACGCTCTCCGTCCTGGTGGAGAACACACCGGGCATCCTCGCCCGGATCGCCGCCCTCTTCTCCCGGCGCGGCTTCAACATCGACTCCCTCGCGGTGGGTGTCACCGAGCACGCCGACATCTCCCGCATCACCATCGTGGTGAACGTCGAGGATCTGCCGCTGGAGCAGGTGACCAAGCAGCTCAACAAGCTCGTCAACGTGCTGAAGATCGTCGAGCTGGAGCCCGGACAGGCCGTTCAGCGTGAACTCGTTCTGGTGAAGGTCCGCGCGGACAACGAGACCCGCTCGCAGATCGTGGAGATCGTCCAGCTGTTCCGCGCCAAGACCGTCGACGTCTCCCCGGAGGCCGTCACCATCGAGGCCACCGGCTCCGGCGACAAGCTGTCCGCGATGCTGAAAATGCTGGAGCCCTTCGGCATCAAGGAGCTGGTGCAGTCCGGCACCATCGCCATCGGACGCGGCTCCCGCTCCATCACCGACCGCTCCCTGCGCGCCCTCGACCGCACGGCGTGAGCACCGGCCCGGCCGCCCGGAGAGGGCGACCGGATGCCGAGACCCCGAAACCTTCCGTCCCCCCACCGCAATACGGTGGACGCAAGCCCCGCACCTCAAGGAGAGAACCAGTGGCCGAGCTGTTCTACGACGCCGACGCCGACCTGTCCACCATCCAGGGCCGCAAGGTCGCGGTCATCGGCTACGGCAGCCAGGGCCACGCCCACGCCCTGTCGCTGCGGGACTCGGGCGTCGACGTCCGCGTCGGTCTGCCCGAGACCTCCAAGTCCCGCGCCAAGGCCGAGGAGCAGGGCCTGCGCGTGGTCACCCCGGCCGAGGCCGCCGCCGAGGCCGAGGTCATCATGATCCTGGTCCCGGACCCGCTGCAGGCCCAGGTCTACGAGGAGTCCATCGCCCCGAACCTGGAGGACGGCGACGCGCTGTTCTTCGGCCACGGCTTCAACATCCGCTTCGGCTTCATCAAGCCCCCGGCCGAGGTCGACGTCTGCATGGTCGCCCCCAAGGGCCCCGGCCACCTGGTCCGCCGCCAGTACGAGGAGGGGCGCGGCGTGCCCTGTATCGTCGCGGTCGAGCAGGACCCCACCGGCGACGCCTTCCCGCTGGCCCTGTCGTACGCCAAGGCCATCGGCGGCACCCGGGCCGGCGTCATCAAGACCACCTTCACCGAGGAGACCGAGACCGACCTGTTCGGTGAGCAGGCCGTGCTCTGCGGCGGTACCGCCGCCCTGGTCAAGGCGGGTTTCGAGACGCTGACCGAGGCCGGGTACCAGCCGGAGATCGCCTACTTCGAGTGCCTGCACGAGCTGAAGCTGATCGTCGACCTCATGTACGAGGGCGGCCTGGAGAAGATGCGCTGGTCCATCTCCGAGACCGCCGAGTGGGGCGACTACGTCACCGGCCCGCGGATCATCACCGACGCCACCAAGGCCGAGATGAAGAAGGTCCTCGCCGAGATCCAGGACGGCTCCTTCGCCAAGAACTGGATGGACGAGTACCACGGTGGCCTGAAGAAGTACGCCGAGTACAAGAAGCAGGACTCCGAGCACCTGCTGGAGACCACCGGCAAGAAGCTGCGCAAGCTGATGTCCTGGGTCGACGAAGAGGCGTGAGCCCGAATGCGGCCCGCCGGGCGCCACCCTTGGCGGGGTGCCGCCCGGCAGGCCGCCGCGCCACTACACTGCTGCACAACAAACGCGTCAGGCCCACAGTGTCGTGCGTCTTCCACGCGGCTAGCACCCTCCACCGCCAGCGGCCGTCGGGACGGCCGTCCGCACTGGACTTGTGAGGACTCACGTGAGCTCGTACCCCACTCGAAAAGCCACGGTACTCATCGCTGAAGAGCTGTCGCCCGCGACCGTGGACGCGCTCGGGCCGGACTTCGAGATCCGGCACTGCAACGGAGCCGACCGCGCAGAACTGCTGCCCGCCATCGCCGACGTGGACGCGATCCTCGTCCGCTCCGCGACCAAGGTCGACGCCGAGGCGATCGCCGCGGCCAGGAAGCTGAAGGTCGTCGCACGAGCGGGCGTCGGCCTCGACAACGTCGACGTCTCCGCCGCCACCAAGGCCGGCGTGATGGTCGTCAACGCCCCCACCTCCAACATCGTCACCGCCGCCGAGCTGGCCTGCGGTCTGCTCGTGGCCAGCGCGCGCAACATCCCGCAGGCCAACACCGCCCTGAAGAACGGCGAGTGGAAGCGCAGCAAGTACACCGGCGTCGAGCTGGCCGAGAAGACCCTCGGCGTGGTCGGCCTCGGCCGCATCGGCGCCCTGGTCGCCCAGCGGATGTCCGCCTTCGGGATGAAGGTCGTCGCCTACGACCCCTACGTACAGCCCGCGCGGGCCGCGCAGATCGGCGTCAAGGTGCTGTCGCTGGACGAGCTGCTGGAGGTCTCCGACTTCATCACCGTCCACCTGCCCAAGACCCCCGAGACCCTCGGCCTCATCGGCGACGAGGCGCTGCGCAAGGTCAAGCCGACCGTGCGTATCGTCAACGCCGCGCGCGGCGGCATCGTCGACGAGGCCGCGCTGTACGCGGCGCTGAAGGAGGGCCGGGTCGCCGGCGCCGGGCTCGACGTGTACGCGAAGGAGCCGTGCGTCGACTCCCCGCTGTTCGAGCTGGACCAGGTGGTCTGCACCCCGCACCTGGGCGCCTCCACCGACGAGGCCCAGGAGAAGGCGGGTGTCGCGGTGGCCCGTTCGGTGCGCCTCGCCCTTGCCGGTGAGCTGGTGCCGGACGCGGTGAACGTCCAGGGCGGTGTCATCGCCGAGGACGTGAAGCCGGGTCTGCCGCTGGCCGAGCGCCTCGGCCGCATCTTCACCGCCCTCGCGGGCGAGGTCGCGGCCCGCCTCGATGTCGAGGTGTACGGCGAGATCACCCAGCACGATGTGAAGGTGCTCGAACTCTCCGCACTCAAGGGTGTGTTCGAGGACGTGGTGGACGAGACGGTCTCCTATGTCAACGCCCCGCTGTTCGCGCAGGAGCGCGGTGTCGAGGTCCGCCTGACCACCAGCTCCGAGTCGGCCGACCACCGCAACGTGGTCACCGTGCGCGGCACCCTCGCGGGCGGCGAGGAGGTGTCGGTCTCCGGCACGCTGGCCGGCCCCAAGCACGTCCAGAAGATCGTCGCGGTCGGCGACTACGACGTGGACCTGGCGCTCGCCGAGCACATGGTCGTCCTGCGCTACGAGGACCGCCCCGGTGTCGTCGGCACCGTCGGCCGGGTCCTCGGCGAGGCGGGTATCAACATCGCCGGGATGCAGGTGGCCCGCGCGGCGGCCGGCGGCGAGGCGCTGGCCGTGCTGACCGTGGACGACACCGTCGCGCCGGCCACGCTGACCGAGCTGGCCCAGGAGATCGGGGCGACCTCCGCCCGTTCGGTCAACCTGGTCTGAGCCGTACCTGAG